>CALBMD010000156.1 GCA_937896265.1 uncultured Pseudomonadota bacterium | reverse complement strand
TAGCTGGCGAGGGCAGGCAATTGGTGCTTTGCAGCGAGCCGGTATTGGCTATATGCCAGAAAATAACCTTCTTCCTATTAATTTAACAGCAGGAGAGCTACTTAGAGTTCAGTATATGCAGCATGGTATTTTGATTGCTAATCTTAAAACCAGAATTCAAAGCGATCTTGATGCTGTTGGGTTGGCTGGTATGGAAAAAAGGCTGGTCAAAGCTTTATCCAAAGGTCAATTGCGTCGCTTAGCTTGGGCTCTTGCAACAGCTCACAACCCTGATGTGCTTGTGCTTGATGAGCCTTTTTCAGGTCTTGACCCTCTGGGTCGCTTAGAAATGCTTGATTGGTTGCGTGAAAAAAAAGCAGACCATAAAACTCTAATTTTTGCTAGTCATGAAATAACTGCAGTGACTGATCTTTGCGATCAGGTTGTAGTTTTGCGTCATGGGAAGAAAGTTTTATCTCAATCGATGGCTCCTTCTGAAGAAAGTATGTTTCGCATTGTTGTCGACTATCAAGCTTTTGAACAACTTCGCAAATTGATGGTTGATGGGTTGTTACCTAGCTTTGAATTTGAGGCTGTGCATTCTTTCATTCATCTCAATGTACTAGGACGCAAGAATGCGCAAGTTATTCTTAAATGGTGTATTGAGGCTTCTGTTGGAATTTTAGAATTCAGGCCATTATCTTGGTTAGAGTTGCGAAAAAATCTATATCAACTGAAGGAATAAATCTTGCGTCATTTTAGTGTTCTAGTTTGTGAAACCTTCTTACAATTGGCTCGTGACCGCGTTTTTATTCCCGGATTATTATTAGGCATGATCTTGCTGGCTGCCGGCTATTTTCTGCGGCAATTAAGTTTAGAGAGTGAGTTTAAGGTGCTGGCTGATATTTATTCAGCAACCTTGCATCTAGGTGTTGGTGCTTTTGCCTTGTTTTGGGGGATTGATCTTATAGCTGGGCCTGATAAGCGATGTGCCATAACTTTTCGCTTAGTTGGGCCGCATTCGCGCTTTGGCTATTTTTTAAGTCGTTATGTTGGCCTTTGTTTGTGTCTTTTGTTTTTTGCTTTGCCGCTATGGGGCTCTTGGCAGGTTATTGGCGCTGGGGAAGGCGCCTCTTTTTTGCAGGAAGCTCAATATTTTTTTTCGCATTGCCTTGGCTGGTTTGTGCTTGCTGCTTTGGGTATGTCGTTAGCAACAATAACTTCTTTTTACATCTCTATTTTTGCTGGATTTGCATTTTGGTTTTGTGGTCTTGTCGCGGCACCGATTGTTCATAATGTCGTTGAAGAGTTGTCTTTTGTTCAACGTTTGGTGCTTACCCAAATTAGTTTGCGCTGGGATCTTGCTCGTTTTGCTTTACCTTATCCTCATGTCGCAGATTTCTCACTTTTTATCTATAGCCTAGCTTTGATCGTCATTCTAATGACATTAGGCTGCCTGCGTTTTCGAACTTTGGATTTTTAGACAGAAATTGCTGCCTTAATACTCGGATGAGCTTGATAATCGATGAAGGCAAAGTCTTCATACTGGTAATCAAAGATGCTATTGGGGCGACGCTTGATCTCTAACTTTGGTAGAGGAAAAGGAGTTCGACTAAGTTGCGTAAGAGCTTGTTCCACATGATTGTTATAAAGATGGACATCTCCGCCAGTCCAGACAAATTCTGCAGGTACTAAATCGCATTGCTGAGCAACCATAGCTAAGAGTAAGGAATAGCTGGCAATATTAAAAGGTGTGCCTAAAAAATAATCTTGCGACCTTGCATAGAGCTGGCATGAAAGAGTCCCCTTAGCAACAAAGAATTGAAAGACAACATGGCAGGGCATAAGTGCCATTTTATCCAGTTCTCCTACGTTCCAAGCTGAAACGATGTGTCGTCTTGATGTTGGATTTTTCTTAATGCCGTCGATAAGGCCAGTGATTTGATCGATCATTTGACCATCACCGCTTTTCCAGTTGCGCCACTGAGCTCCATAAACAGGGCCTAAATTGCCATTAGCATCAGCCCATTCATCCCAAATGGTAACACCTTTTTCCTGGAGGCTGCGGACGCTAGTATCGCCTGCTAAAAACCAGAGCAGTTCATGAATAATCGATTTAAGATGCAGTTTTTTGGTTGTAAGAAGAGGGAAACCCTCTCGCAAATCAAAACGCAATTGTCTGCCAAATACCGCTCGTGTACCGGTGCCGGTGCGATCTTCTCGGTCTGTGCCCTTCTCCAAAATTTCCGCAAGAAGCTCTAAATATTGCTTCATCTTGTCCTCATTTAATTATGTAAGGAAGCGGCTTTAGAAGGAAATCTCATGCGGAGACTTCTTCCCAAAAACCTACTTTGAGCCTCTGGTTAGTAATCCGTTTTAGCATAAAGCTAGCTGCTAGCGCTAGTCACCAAATAAGGCTTCTCGTAGAATCCTTTTAGCAACAACAGGAGATGAATTAATATAACGGCTTGGGCAAGTTGCAGGGCGATCTTTGCTTGTCATTAAACTGCTATAGATAGCTTCAAGCAGCTTCATGCCTTGCTCTGGTTGTTCAGAAGCAAAGTAAGCAATCTTTGATTTATGCTCACCAGTAGCATTACTAGCCATGCTTCGAAGTAAAGTAGTGCAGCGTTGTGGCTTGGAGAATTCGCCCGTAGGTTTTGTCTTATCAGTGGGGAAAGCAACAGGTAAGCGAGGTTTGCCTGGGCGTTTGCCTGTTTTTATGACCCTAAGCCTTAAAGTTTGCCACCGAACTCCAAATTTATGGAATAGTTTGCCATCAAATTTTTCTACCAACTCGTCTTTTTTTATATACCCTTGCCAGTTTAAAAAAATGGGGCCAGAACCAGCTACTTTCAAAGTGTCAGGGATTGGGCTATTGACAATATCAAGCTTCAGATGGCTAAAATAGCGGCTAATGATAATGCATTGAAAAGAAGAGATAAGCTCACTGTCAGAAGCTGATTTTTTAAACAATTCGAGATGATCGCGGTAATAAAAGAGATCAGCATCTTGCTTAAGTGATAATTCCCAGCCCTGCCTCACGCGCTCGTCTTCATCAATGACGCATACTCTAGGTTTTTGTTTCATACATTAAACCACAATGAAGCTAAAAAACATTGATGACATATGTGTTGTACATGATGGTATAACACACGCCTTAAACAAGCAGCAAGAAAAAATTCGGCTCGCATTATTATTCAGCATCGATGTTATCTCTATACCGCATCATTACTTTATTAAAGAAAACAAAAGGATTTTTCGGATCTGCTATCAAATCGATTTTTTCAAAACCAAGTTTTTCATAGACATGTAAGGCGCTGAGGTCGTCTTTGTAGACGGTTAAAATCAGTTCCTTCCCTGGTTTTCGGCAATGAGCAATGGCATGCTTGGTTAAAGCAGTGCCAATACCCTGGCCATGTAGAGATTTTTTAACACAGAGATTAGAGATAAGAATTTGGCCGTCACTAACTTCATGATCTTCATAACAATCAAAAAATCCTACAACCTCTTCGCCGCGGCGTGCAATAAAAGCGTTTTCAATTTCTCGAAAGGATTCTTTCTTGTTCTTTTGCGAGCGTTCTACCATTTCATCAACTTTTTTTTCCATTAAAGTTGATGCTACCCCAGCAACGTCAGGGTGAACTACTTCCTGGTAGTACTTAAGAAGATTACGGCGATTAGAATCAATAAAGGCTTCGCTATGCAATTTGACAATAGCAGCATAGTCTTTTGAAGAAATATTTTTTTCGCTCAAAGATGCAAAATGCTGAAAGGTAAGTGTTGGCTTAAGGTTGGCATAGAAATAAGCGCTTAAGGAGCCAACCGCAAGTACTGCGATACCAAACCAAATTTTAATCATGATATCCCTCGTTATCAGTGAACCATTTTCTTAAACTTGCGACTGACATAGACAGCAGCTGTGATCCATAAACCGATCACAAAAACAGAAACAATGGTGCCGTAACTTGATAGCGCCGTAAATGAATTCTTGAAAGAATGTGTTACAAGAGACCCAGTAGCTTTGGCTGAGCGAGCGCCAAAACCATCAATCCATGATTTAGCTTTGTAACGCACATCAGCGCTAGTAGGTGTGTACAGCACTTCTTTGGCAGGGTTGTTAAGGGCATAATTTAACACTTTAAATAAAGCCATACAGCCAAAAAACGACCATAGAGTTGGGTTTGCATATAGGCTTAAGCAAATGCCAAGCACCACCAATGGATAAAGGACAAGGCAAGCGGTTAAGCCAAATTTGCGTAAGAGATAGCTTGAGCCCAAGAGGACCC
>CALBMD010000155.1 GCA_937896265.1 uncultured Pseudomonadota bacterium | reverse complement strand
GTTATCCGAATAAACTATATTGTGAGGTCGCCTCAGACAAAAAACAGGATAAGACAGCTGCGGCCTTATAGCTTTACATTAGTTGATATCTTTTGCACGAGAAAGCTCCGAGTAATTTACAGCTACTCTGATTAAAAAGGCTAAATCGCGTGATTTAACTGAGTTTTTTTCTAAGCAAGAAACAACTCCAACGGCGAGCTGGCGGCGAGGGTTTAAAGTTTCAGCCTGCCTCATATCATTAGCCAGAGCGCGCCTCCTAGTATCCACGTCACAAATTAGATTGTGACTAACAAAAAGCAACAGAGTAGGCACCCCTAATGCTAGCGTGGGCTCTATCACAATGACAGCAGGGAGATAGGAAGCTACAACAGCGAACACCATAGCTGCCTCTAAAATTACAGCTCTTTTATGTTCTGCTGATGCTTGCTTATAAGATTTTCCTAAAATGCTGTCATAGGAGCTACCTAAGGTAGGTTTTGCAAAGAGACAAATAAAAACAACTAGAAATAAACGAAAATACACCACTTTTTTCCTAACCGCCTAATTTTAAATTATAGCAAAGAAGAGTAGATTTGAAAAAAACTTCTCTTACTAAAATAGTAAGAATCTTAGCAGATTCGAAAAAAATCACAAGCGCCCTAGATTTAAATTCCTATACTATTGCGCCGATAGATCATCTATGAGCGAAGCCAAAAATTTTCTTCCTACAAAAAAATGGGTTTACTTGTTCCCGCAGATTGCTGCTGCTCTCTCTATTTTTGCTGCTCTGCCAACTATCTTGCGGCTCAATCTCCCAGATCAAAACCTTTCTTTTTTGAAGCCATGGATCGCCATGGTTTTCAACACAGGCATTGCTCTCTTTGTTTTGGGAATTTCCTTATTTTTGACTTCAAAAGGCCGAAAGCTTGCGGCCCAACTCTTGAGCTTACTGATTCTATCTCTTGGTGTCTCTACACTAGTACAAGATTTTCTGGACCTAAACTTCGGCATAGACCAGCTAATAGTAGCTGGCAATCCAACTCACTTTCATCCTGGAAGAATGGCTGTATCGACTGCAATTAGCTTTTCTTTATCTGGTCTTATGATCTTCTTACTCAATAGGAAAATAACTGGTCTACGTCTGCAAATTATTGGCTTTCTTGCAGGCTTAATTTCTTCAATCACCCTACTTTCAACATTAGTTCGATTTTTACCTGAAAACGCTAGCTTTAATCCAAGCTCTGTGCTTCACACAGCTCTCCCAACAGCTATTGCTCTATTAGCCCTTGGCTTAAGCATTCTAATACAGGTCATCCATGAACTAGGAATTGACGGTAGTCAATACTACCGTCGTATCCCTACTTTGCTCATGATAAGTCTTGTCTTTATTGCCTGCCTAGCATGGCAGCTTTCAGTTAGACAAGGGCACATGTACTATCAAGCTCTTGTAGCTGATCGTTTTGAAACGATGGCCCACAGTGTCGAGGAAAATTTTAAGAATACATCCACAGCTTTAGCTCGATTTGCTACAAGGATTGAATACCTTGGGGTAAAGGATAAAAATTTTCTTGATATCGATAGCCATTCCTATGTACAACACCTAACATCAATCCGTCGTATTGGCATCACCGACTCAAATCTTAATGTGATTTGGTCTTATCCTCCAGAAATTCAATACCAAGTTCAAGGATTTAATCAAGGAAAAGACCCAACTCGTCGTGCTGTGTTTGAAGCTGCTATATCACGACGAGGCCCTGTGTTTTCTCGTCATATTGAATTACGATCAGGGGGTACTGGTTTTCTTTTACCTGTACCTGTCTTCAAAGAAGACAAGCTAAAATATATCGTCTATGCAACTCTTGAAGCAGGTCGACTTTTTGCCCCCTTTATTGCAGCAAATGATTTTCGTGCCAAAATCTTTGATGACGCTATACTTGTCGCATCTAGCAAATTACCAGAAGTTCCTTTAGCTTCAGAGCTAAGTCTTCGTGGTGCCCTTGGAACAGGAATGTCCAATATTTCTATTGAACTAATTCCCACTAAAGAATCCATTATTCACGAACTATCTTGGGCTCCTTACGCTATTTTAATCGGTGGGCTATTTCTCGCAGTATTGGTAAGTATCCTAGGGCAGCTTGCAACTCTAGCTCTACAAGAATTTGAATGGCGCAAAGCTCTGTTCAATGCCGCCGAATATGCTATTATTTCGACCAACGCTCAAGGCATTATTCAAACTTTCAACAAAGCTGCAGAAAATCTTTTCCAGTATACCTCTGAGGAACTTGTTGGCCAGCACACTACTGCTATCTTGCATGACCCTGAAGATATTGCTGCCAGAGCTCAAATACTAAGTGAAGAGCTTCATCATGATGTTGAAGTTGGTTTTGAAACATTTATTGCTAAAGCCAAAAAACATCAACACGCGGATCAAACGGAGTGGACGTATAAACGTAAGGATGGCACCAAGTTCCCCGCTAGTCTCTCTGTAGCCCCCTTGATAGATTTTTCTAGAAATATATATGGATATCTAGGTATCATTATCGACGTAACTGAGCGCCATCGCGCTACACAGGAATTACACGATAAAAAAGACAAATTGCAACTCGTAGTTGCTTCAAC
>CALBMD010000154.1 GCA_937896265.1 uncultured Pseudomonadota bacterium | reverse complement strand
GAGATCTTTTCGTTCTAGAAATGCATCCTTACTCTTGGGAAGATTCACTATCATTTTCCCTGCAAAAAAAAGGAATGGCTTTGTCAAGTCACCAGTCAAATTGCCTGCTCGCAGAACACTGGAAGGAGCACCCAACAAAGGACCATCTAAATTAATCCCAGCACGACAAGATTGAAGGTTTGGACATAGGTAGGTTACAGCCATTCCTCCAAGAGAATGGCCTATCATGGTCATTTTTGAAAAATCTATATGCCTTGAAAGATCAATTTCTTTGAGCTTTTCAATAACTTGGGAAATATCATTAGCTACAATCTCAACAACTTTCCCTTGGGCATCCTCTCCATTAAAATGAAGGTTTCTACGTAGCTGATTTGAACTATCATTCTTTCTTATTGACCCATCAGGAAATTGCGAAATAACACTTATGTAAGTGTGGTTGATAGCCGCAACTATCCAGCCATGGCTTACTAGCTCAGAGATAAATATAGAGTAAAACTCTGGAGGGATACCACTACCAGGAGACAAAACAACTAATGGATAAGTTTTCCTTTGCTTTGCTATCAAAGGCTCTTTAAATATATTGGAAACCACACGCCTCAGAGGAGAAAGATCGTATCCTTCTTTCGATAAAACATCATTGTAAAAGGCTAGCGCTTGATCTTTCAAATCCAAATAAGGAGCCTTTTGGGCTGTTATTGAGGGCTCAGCTGGATAATAAACATTTACAATAAGCTCACGAGAAGATCCTGGCATAAAAGGATCTTCTCTTTTTGGGTCATTAAAATAATATTTCTTTATGCCGATCTGATAAGAACCTGATGGCTTAGGAAGACCTATTGAAACACCTCCAAGGGAAGTGTCTTTAACTTTAGCGGCGTGCTGAAAGCAGCTTATCTTAAAAAAAGCGAGAAAAGACAAAGCTGTTACCTGTGAAATTTTCTTTATATAGATCATTTCTTCCTTAATTGAGAAGTTATCTCTTGTATTTTAAGGCTTAAAACTACTTTGATAGACAGGCCTGTCAAATTTTCCCGTGTAAGTTTCTCTACTCATGAAGTCTAGCATGTTCAATCATAGCTTCGGTATGCTGAGACATGCCAGCAGCTATATGTTTTCCCACTAACTGCCACCAGAGATGTGCTAATAAGCCCTCAATCCTGATAGTATGACTGACCTCAACACCATCGTCACTCTCGCGCATTTTGTGAATGCTATACATTCTAGCTAATGGAAATTGGCAGAAGTCTGTAAATCCCTGCTCAAACTCAACATCATGTAACTGAATGTTAACTTTTGGCCCAGAACGTGGCTTAAGCTCAAAATTGCTGCCAGTGATGAAAGGGTCTTTTAACCTAGCCCATTCAATGTCATGATCCCACTTGTGCCAGTTATTAATATCTTGCCAAACATGCCAAATTTGACGCCGCGTTACTCCTGTAACTACGACTAAATGGCTTTTTTCTTTACTAAACATACAACCCTCAAATAGTAAGCATACATACTATTTGAGGGTTTATTTGACAAGAGATTCTAGCTCATTTCTTATTTCCTTTACGCCCCCCATTAGGGTCCGCTTGGGGTAAGCCATAATCTGCATATTCGACAATCCTGCGCAACGTTGAAGACAAGTTTTGATCTAAATACTCAGGATAAACAGCTACAACAATAATCGTTTGGATTGAATTGCCAAAAATAGCAGCCCACTTGATAAAATCTGTCTCTGAAAAATAAGTATTTTCCTTAATCTTAAGAAGAAGTCCCTTAGCCTTATAAGTTTTAGGAGCTTCTTCTAAGATCACTACACCCTTCTTCTTCAGATTCTCTGGCGTTAATTCAAAGAGCTCTTTAGAAAATGGAGCAAAGTAAGATAGCACAATAATCGATACAAAAGGATAGCGATCGATACCGTAGCGAAGCATATCTGTCAAATAACGATCCTTGAGAATAAAAGGTTCACAGATATTTACGCCAAAAATAGGCTTACTTAATTTATTTAGAAAAAACTCCATATCCGTCGGAAAAGTAATATCCACATAAGTAAATCGATCTCTAGAAACAAATGATGGTAAGTTTTTCACTTCAGCATAAAAAATTGAAGGAAAGATAGTCACAAGAAGAAAAATAACGAACTTAGCTATCAAAACAACCACCGGACATGCAGTTGATAATAAGCTCACATTGATTTATCTTACCATCGCCTGCAATTGCAGTCTCATCTTCTAGCATGGTTGATACGCAACCAAGATCTAATGCCTTGCAGGCATTCTCAATGTCCTTGTTTGTAGCAGAACAAAGCGAGACATTACAGCCCTTATCAGCTGCCTTAATAAACTTTGAAAGTCTTGCTTGGACATCATTTAAACTAGCTGTCCCTTCATTCAAAAAATTCAACAAAGGGCAGCTTGATGTTTCAGCCAAGACAAAACTAAATCCCTTCTGCACAGTGTTAATCGTCGAAATTGAGCTTTCAAAAGCATCTAAACCAGGGCACTGTTCAGCTGTAGCTCCATTACCAATAATATTATCTTGGAGAGTACTTAAACTCGTGACGGCTGACTCCAATGATTTAATGCCATCATATACTGTCGGTAAAACATAAATTCCGGTAAGAACACAGCGTAGCCCCTCTGTTTGATCGTCTTTATCTGCTAAATTTTTCAACTTCGAAGCGCTTGATGTTAACGCAAAGAGACGAGAAGCTCTTTCATCATCAACACCAAAGATAGAATCAGAGAGCGTATTGAAAATTGCATCAATCCCTCCCTTGGAGGTTTTTGAGTCGGTGAGAGTGTCGACAATCTCAATCAACAAATCCCAGAGACTAAAGCTT
>CALBMD010000153.1 GCA_937896265.1 uncultured Pseudomonadota bacterium | reverse complement strand
CCTTTGGTGCGTCAAGCCAACAGTATTGAGCTACACTTTTACGAACTGACGCATCCAAAGCTATAGGAAAATTGATCCGAGAATTCCTTTGACGCTGTGCCACAACATCATTTTTACTCTTCTCTGTCTAAGCTCTGCTTTAAAAGCAGAGCCTTCTCCTTCTTATCACTGGGAAAAACATATTCGTAGAGGGGTTGAAAGCTCCCTCTATCACTTTCACCCAACCCTTGATAAATGGTTAGTGCTAAGCATCCATGGCCAATACTTTCATTTAGATAACCCAGATATCCACACAAAGGTGCAGCTTTATAAGAATGGTTTACGCTTTTTAAGCATGGCATCAGGGAAGCTTCAGGTCTCTGATTGTGCCCTTTGGTTTGGACAAAATAGCGTTTTTCTCTCACCTAGTTTTAAAAACCAGATTAGCCCTTATTACTCTCTTTGCTCAGGCCGCATCTACGTGCGCCAGCGGCGCTCTTCTAACACCAATCTTTCTCTCACTGAATGGGGCACTCAGGTTCTGCGCGATACTAGCTTTGGTGAAGATATTATCAACCAGTTCAAGCCTTTTTTAGTAACTCTTGGCGCCGAACAGGTAAGCGATAGCCTCACTGAGGAGCTAGAAAAAGAAGAGACAAAAGCTCCAAAAAGCGCTGAGATGGAAGGTGTTAGCCATAAAGTCAAAGCTCAAGACACTAATTTAGGTATAGCGCTTGCCAATGGACAAAAAGACCTCTACCTTGGGAGGTTTCAAGAAACTAAGTTTTACCCCGAAGCATACATCAGTCTCTTTGAACCAGGCCTTGCTGCTTCAAAACTAACCCATGAGATCAAAGATCTCATCTACCCATTAACAGAAGGCGAGAAATCAAAGTTAGTCTACATTGCCGCCTATGATCTGGCAAAAACAACGGCAACCTTTGTTCTTGGCACCGAGGAGCCGCCACTTTTTCCTCCAGAAAAGGACACCCACCTTTGGCATAAAAACCTAGTACCCATTGGCAGCATCCCTCCTTATGATATGAACCAGGGTTTAGCTGTCTTTATCGGTGGTTTTAAACGCCATCACGGCGTCTTTCTCGGTGGCAAGTATAAGGGCAAGGAATACGGTTATGTTGAAGGTGGGGTGGAATTAAAAAAACTAGCGAGTGGTCTTGCCACCTTAATAGCTAAGGACGATGAAGAGATTGATATCTTAGCCTGGCCTTCTGATGAGCAAGCCAAAAACCTGTTACCGCACGTTATCTCTGCCAGACAAAACGGTGTTTTATTGCTAGAAGATGGCAAACCGACTGAATTTGTCAAAGACTGGCGTTCAAGCAACTGGGCGGCTTCGGCAGAAGGACTACGCTTTACCCTGCGTGCTGGGGTCTGTATTCAAGAAAGTGAACGTGGCCGCTACCTTCTCTTTATGGCCTTTACCCAAGCGACGCCTTCAGCTATGGCGCTTACCATGACAGCCTATCACTGTAAATCAGGCATGCACCTTGATATGAATGCCTTGATGTATCTACACAATGCCCTCTACCGCCTAGGCGAAGATAATAAGCCTGAGGTCCAATACCTTAACAAAGAGATGCTCTATCCCGCCGGCCTTAAGATGCACCGCTACATCATGGATAATAACTACCGCGACTTTTTTTATGTGCGACGAAAATAGCCTGAGCATACGCGCACCTAAATTCTAGTAACAGCAAGGATGAGGGTTTGGGAGAAAATAGCAAGCCATCCTCGCTATTGAACAACATTTTTATATATGGTAATTTTCCTTAAGCACCCCAAACATCATAAAGAGGTCTTTATGTCTTGGAAGAAGTCTCTGACGGTTCTCAAGAGTCTGCTCCTTCTATGTTTTATCTGCACCCAAACCCCTTTTCTGCTTGCTCTGGAGAAAGATCGCATCATTGGCGAGAATGACTTACAGCCAGCTGGTAAGTCAAAGTTTCCAGCTCAAATCATAGATTCAATTGGTATTCTTGCTATTGGCTGCACGGTAACTCATATCGGCGGCGGCATTGCCATTACTGCTGGCCACTGCTTTAGCGACAAAGAAACTCGCTTAAGAAGGAACTTACCTTGTCGTAGCGACAACTATGATGTGCAGTGGGGCGTTAATCATGAGCAGGATCCTACTTTGGAATCACACTGTGTCAAAATTCTTGAAACTGAATTCTCAGAAAATTTTGACTATGCGATTTTTAAAGTCGACCCCTCTCCTAAAAGCTCCATTGCCGTAAACCTTGCACAAGCTGTCAGCGGCAGCAAAATCAGCATCTTTTCGCACCCTGACAGTCGACCACTAGAGTGGTCACAGTTTTGTGCTTTGGAACCATTTCAGCCAAATCAAATCCAATATGAGTGCGATACCGAAGCAGGAAGCTCTGGCGCAGCTGTTTTAGATAAAAACTGGGGGGTAGTTGCCATTCATAATGGCTACTCGCCTGTGCACAACAAAAACGGCGGCACCTTGATTGCTAATATTCCATATTTTAAGAGGGTCAGAAAGACAGGCCGCATGCTTTGACAGGTTTGTGCTTACTTTTTAGTCAAAAAGGAAAGTTTAAGGTATGTTTTGAAGTTTCAGCTTTAACGTACCGAGTTATCCCCACCCCTTGGGGATAAACCAGAAACCTTCAGAGCTCGATTCTTATATAAAAAATAAGAAACGAACAAGAAAAAAAGCAGCATAGTCAAAGCGGCTCCTAAGAGATAGGGCGCTACTTTTGCTGCCAAGATAATAACAAGCGCTGTGGGAATACCTATAATAAAAGGTGCTACGCGAGCGTATGGATTGAGAAAAGACCAAGAGCGAAATTGCCCTTGCAGCGGATAGAGAAAAAAACACCAAGCGATGAGATATAATCCCAAAGCATAAACACTCGCGATCAGCCCATAACTTTGATACTTGTTACTAAAATGCTCAAACATTTCGTGCAAACTTAGCTTGCCTTCTTGAACCAAAAAGCCAAGTGATCCTTGGGGGCTTTCCCAAGGTCGAAATTCGGCGCCGCGGGCAACACCTACTACACTATAGTCTTTTGCTCTCACACCTTTATAAGAAACCTTGATATCACCAGGCGCCAGATGCGCTGCATCGGCAGCAAGAATTAACTTATTACCTTCCACCACAGCATGCTTACTATCCTTTAGCCTGCTGCTATCTAAAGTTATTTCTTCAAGCCAGTTATAAGCAAGGATTTCACGGATCAAGCCCTCTCCCTTAAATCTATCCGCAAAAGAAATATCTTGAGCAACGGTGGGTGTCTTAATAAGGGCCTTTGTCTTATCAAAGGGATAAGCTTCTTCATAACGGATAAGATAAAGCTGATCTGCAGCTTGAATGTATGGATCATCAATACCGCTACTCTTCAAACTACCCTGAACCATAAGGGCTTGCGACTGGCTTTGAACGTCTTCTGATGCTTGCAAAAGCGTTGTTTGTTGGCGTAAATCTTTTAGCAGCGCTAATTTTGATCCATAATTCATCTCAGACCAAAAAAAGCCGCCAATAGCTATGGTGCCTAAGATATAGGCAAGGACAAGGTATACTTGAAAGTTCTCTGCCTCTTCAAGAAAGGCACGACGGCGTTTTAAACTTGGCTTTTCACTTGCCATGTAGCGACTCATTTCTTAGAGGCTAACAAAATCCTCAGGACCAGGACCAGTTCCAATGGCAGCAATCTTTGTACCGCCTACTTCCTCAAGACGAGCAATATAAGCAAGCACGGCTTTAGGCAAGGCTTTTTTGCTATTACAGGATGCTATGTCTACATCCCAGCCAGGGACCGATTCATAGGAAGCAACGCATTCACTAAGAGTATCCGCACTGCTTGGAAAATCGTGAACAACCCCAATAGTTGGGTGCTCGTAATGTGTAGCTATCTTAATACTCTCAATCCCTGTCAAGATATCAAGCTTATTTAAATAAATGCAATCAAAGCCATTGAGATCAACAGCGTACTTAAAAGCCACGCCATCAAACCAACCGACGCGACGCTTGCGCTTTGTCGTCGCCCCATACTCTTGCCCCTTCTCACCAATCATATCGCCAATTGAGTCAAAGATCTCCGTAGGAAAGGGACCTTCACCAACCCTGGTTGTATAAGCTTTGGCGACACCTACAATCTTGTGCAACCTACGCGGGTCTATGCCCAAACTAGCACAAGCACCAGCAGCGATGGTGGAGCTTGAAGTTACATAAGGGTAGGTACCATGATTGATATCAAGTAATGTGCCTTGCGCCCCTTCTAAAAGCATGGAAGCACCAGCCTTTGTCTTTTTGCGCAAAATGGCTTCGGCGTTTTTTACATAGACCTTCAGCTTTTCAGCGGCCTCATTAAACTCAAGCCAAGCCTCTTTATCTATTTCATAGTTTTCTTGAAAAGCTGGATCATTTCTCAGCATCTCTTTGATCCAAGCCTCTCGCTTATTTTTGTCAACATAATGCACCATGGAAAGCCCAGTGCGCGAAACTTTACTACCATAAGAGGGGCCAATACCTTTTTTGGTCGTGCCAATCTTATTCTTCATCTTTTCATTAGCGATATCTTTAGCGACGTGAAATGGTGTAATCGTGTGAGCTTTTTCCGAAACGATTAGATGCTGATCAACAAAACCATAGCTTTTGCGAACTCCTTCAATTTCCATAAGAAGCTGCATAGGATCGATGACAACTCCAGATAAGAGCACGCAAAGTTTGTTATGAAAAACGCCGCTGGGCAAGAGGTGAAGCACCTGCTTTTCGCCTTCAACATAAATCGTGTGTCCAGCGTTATTGCCGCCTTGAAACCGAGCTATAACAGCAAAATCAGGGCAGAGATAATCCACCCATTTGCCTTTTCCCTCGTCTCCCCATTGCGCTCCGATTAGAATGTCTATCTTCGACATGATCACCTCTGCGTGGCTTTTTGAGTACTAGAAGGTTATAGTAAATTCTGTTTGCGGTGTCTATCGCGCTTTTAGCTAGGAGGAAAATGTGGATACCCTATCTTCAATAAGCCCGCTGGATGGACGTTACCAACAGCAAATCGCTGCTATCAGTGATCTTACTAGCGAAAAAGGGCTCATCACTTTTCGTTTAGATATTGAGGCACGCTGGCTTGTCTTTCTTGATACAGTCTTGGCTGGTGGCTTAGGGTTAAATCACAGCCATAAAGAAAAATTACGTGATCTCTCAAAAAATCTGACAACATCGAACTTTCAGCGCGTCAAAGAGCTTGAAGCCACGA
This sequence comes from uncultured Pseudomonadota bacterium, assembly GCA_937896265.1. Taxonomy (GTDB): domain Bacteria; phylum Bdellovibrionota_B; class Oligoflexia; order Oligoflexales; family Bog-1112; genus CALBMD01. The sequence continues at coordinate 12,779 of CALBMD010000153.1, read as the reverse complement.
CTAACCACGATGTTAAAGCCTGCGAGTATTTTCTTAGAGAATTTCTAACACATCTTGCAGTGCCAGAAAAAGTATTTAGTTTTATTCATTTTGGCCTGACTTCTGAAGATGTGAATAATCTCGCCTACTCTCTTATGCTGCAAAGGCTTCGCGATGAATTTATGCTACCAGCGATGTATACCTTAGAAGAGCAGCTTATTGCCCTGATTCAAAAAACACGAACACAACCCATGCTAGCATATACGCATGGTCAACCAGCTAGCCCAACAACCCTAGGTAAAGAGCTGGCGGTCTTTTTACACCGCCTAAAAAACCAACGGCATTTTCTTACATCGATTGAAATCTACGGCAAATTAAATGGCACTGTCGGTTGCTATCACGCACTAGCTTTAGCTTATCCAAGCTATGATTGGCCAGCTTTATGCCGTCTTTTTGTTGAAAATGAGCTTAAATTGTGCTTTAACCCGCTTACAACGCAAATTGAAAGCCACGATGGATTAGCACGCTTTGCCCAAGCGATGGTTCTTTATAACACCATAGCTATCGGGCTTTGCCAGGATATTTGGCAATATATTAGCAAGAAATATTTAGGATTAAAAAAAATTGCAGGCGAAGTGGGCTCTTCAACAATGCCGCATAAAGTAAACCCCATTCATTTTGAAAATGCTGAAGGTAATTTCGGCTTATCAAACTCATTATGCTCTTTTTTTGCTAGCAAATTACCCATATCAAGATTACAGCGTGACTTAACTGACTCAACAGTAAAGCGCTCCCTTGGCACGATGGTTGGCCATCATTTATTAGCGCTTTATTCCCTAAGAACAGGTCTATCGCGTCTTGATGCCAATCCAGAGCAGATGGAGAAAGACCTAGCCGCCTCTTGGGAGGTCTTGGCTGAAGCTGTACAGACGCTACTGCGTAAAAACGGCATAAAAGATGCTTACGAACAGCTAAAAGAGTTTAGTCGCGGCAAAGAAGTTAAACGTGAAGATCTTTTGACTTTTGTACAAAGCCTACCTCTTGATAGTGAAGAACGCGAGAAGCTGTTAGCTTTATCACCACGCGATTACATTGGGCTAGCGGTAGCATTAGCAGACAGTGTGCAAAACTAGCCGGCCCTGAAAAAAGCAAAAATCAGCGTATAAAAACTTCTGAAATCAATTTTGTTTTTTGAGGGCCTCGCAAAAATCAGCGTATTAGCTTTGCGACAATACTGGGTAAGCCTTGAGAGTCAAGAAGTCAGGAAAGGTTTGAGCTAAGACTAAACTGTCAAGGATCTCACTTGCCTTGGTATAACGATCCAATGCCGGTAGTTTATCAAGTTCTTCTTGACGAATGCGGCGATAAAGATCAGGTGTGATCAGCGTGCCATCATCCATGCTAGCTCTGTGGTTTAGCCACTGCCAAATCTGCGCTCTTGATATTTCGGCGGTAGCCGCATCTTCCATCAGATCATTTATAGCTACAGCGCCGCGACCAGCCAACCATTCACCAATATATTGAATAGCCACACTTGTATTGGTTCGCAAGCCTTGCTCAGTAATCTTGCCCCCCTGCACCCTAGCACCAATCAGCTGCTCAGGATGCACAACGACATCCTCGCGCAACACATGCTTTTGGTTGGCTGCTTTGCCTAATTTGGCATCAAATACATCTTTGACATGCAAGACAAGATCTGGATGGGCCACCCAAGATCCATCAAAGCCATCGTTTGCTTCCTGCGTTTTATCCGCACGCACATTAGCTAAGGCTCTTTCTGTAATCTCAGGTTTATGACGGTTAGGGATAAAAGCGCTCATACCACCAATAGCGTGCGCTCCATGACGATGACAACACTTTACAAGCAACTGAGAGTAAGCACGCATAAAAGGAACTGACATAGTGAGCTGGGATCTATCAGGCAACACCAAGTCCTGATAATTACGAAAGCGCTTAATCAAGCTAAAAAGATAATCCCAACGGCCAGCATTTAGGCCAGAGGCATGCTCTTTGAGCTCATAGAGAATTTCATCCATTTCAAAAGCAGCTGTGATCGTCTCAATCAGCACTGTTGCCCGGATTGTTCCTTGCGGTAGATGCAAATATTTCTGCGCTTCAATAAAAACATTGTTCCAAAGACGCGCTTCGGCGTGGTTCTCAAGCTTTGGCAAATAAAAATAAGGCCCACTGCCCTTTGCTAGTAAATTTTTGGCGTTGTGGAAAAAGTAGCAGGCAAAATCAAAGAGGCTTGCCGAAATAGGCTTGCCATGGCAATGAATATTCATTTCATCCAAATGCCAACCGCGAGGACGCACCACAAGCGTTGCTGTCTTTGCAAGTAACTTGTATTCCTTACCAGTACTTTGATCGACAAAATCAATTTGGCGATCCACAGCGCGCTTTAGGTTAAGCTGGCCATTTAGCACATTATCCCAGCTTGGTGAGAGGCTATCCTCTAAATCTGCCATGAATACCTTAGCACCAGAATTCAAAGCATTGATAATCATCTTACGATCTGCAGGGCCAGTGATTTCTACACGACGGTCAAGCAAATCTTCAGGACAAGGTGCCACTTGCCAACTACTGCTGCGAATATCTTTTGTTTCAGGTAAGAATTGAGGCAATTGCCCCTTGTCGATGAGATATTGCCGCTGTTCCCGATTTCTAAGCAGCTCCTGACGATGATCACCAAACTTTTCTTCCAAAAATTGGACAAAAGCTAATAGTTCAGGTGTCAGAATTTGTGCCTGCTGCGGATGGGAACTAGCTTTAATATCGAGCATCCTTACTTCCTTTACATAAGTTCATCCGGAGATAACCCAGAACTTAAAATATCTTTTTTCTTTGTTGTCTTAATCTTGCCCGCTGGCTCTTTCTCTTTCGCTTCTTTTTTCTCAGCTAATGATTCTGCTGTCACAGGGATAGGCAAACCATAAGCCTGGCGAAGCTCCCTTTCGAGCTTATCTGCAATCTTAGAGTTCTCTTCTAAGAAAGCCTTAGCTCCTTCACGGCCTTGACCAAGACGCTCTTCGCCGTATGAAAACCAAGAGCCAGACTTGCGTACCAGCCCCTTTGTCACAGCTAAATCAAGAATATCGCCGCTCTTGGACACACCCTGATTAAACATAACATCAAACTCAGCTTGTTTAAACGGCGCTGCCAACTTATTTTTGACCACTTTTACCCGCACTCGACTACCAGTAGTTTCTTCTTCGGCTTTAATCGAGGAAATACGCCTGATGTCTAAGCGTAAAGAGGCATAGAATTTAAGGGCATTGCCGCCGGTAGTTGTTTCTGGGCTACCAAACATGACACCTATCTTCATACGCAGCTGGTTGATGAAGATGACAACACACTTTGTTTTGCACACTGCAGCAGTGAGCTTACGCAAAGCTTGCGACATGAGTCTAGCTTGCAGGCCAATATGACGGTCACCCATCTCACCCTCAAGCTCAGCCTTTGGTGTTAGCGCTGCTACCGAGTCGATAACAATGACATCGACACCACCACTGCGCACCAGCATTTCCACAATATCAAGAGCCTGTTCGCCGGTATCAGGTTGGGAAATAAGTAGATTGTCTAAATCAACACCAATCATTTTGGCATAAGAGGTATCAAGAGCATGCTCTGCATCGATAAAGGCACAGATGCCGCCTTGCTTTTGCGCTTCAGCAATAGCATGCAGTGTCAGCGTCGTTTTACCGCTTGACTCTGGCCCATAGATTTCAATCAAGCGGCCTCGCGGTAAGCCGCCAATACCGATAGCAATATCAAGAGATAAGGACCCTGTAGGCAAAGCATCGAGGCTGCTGCTAGGTGGCTGTTCACCCAAGCGCATGATAGCGCCTTTACCAAATTGCTTTTCAATCGAGCCTACCGCTAACTCAATAGCCTGTAATCTATCCTTATTATGAAGATTTACACCTTCCACTGATTTCATATTCAACCCTTTCGTTTATTTCTAACCTAGCATGGTCAATCTCAATCGAATCGGCCAGCGATTTCTTAAAATTTTTTCAAATAGGACCGATAAGGCACTATATGATTAATTTCTTATGGCGTATTCAAAAAACTGCCAGCTCCCTGATTCTATGTCTGGTATTAAGGGATGCTCTCGCTTTCGGAATGCCGCCTGAAGGCATCATGCTGCCTTGGCGCTTGAGTGCTATTGACCATGAATTTGCCGCTGCTATTAAACCAAAACTTGAGGCATTGCGCTACGACTTAGCCAAAATGCTTTTTAATGAAACAGGTTCCTTGCAGGCGTTTTTAGCAGCAAATTCTATACAAGCTCTGCCAGAGCTTCTCAGGCTAAGCCAAACAACGCAAGTTGGCAGCCTCAAAACAAAGTTAGCGCCCTACTCTTTAACGTTTCAACCCATTCTCTGTGCCATTGGCGATCAAACACTTCTCTCACTAGCTACGATTGCAACAAGCACTAAAGAACTCAAACAGCTGACGCACGTTGCTTTACCTTTGAAAAACTGGGGCATCAGCGCTGACTTTAAGACTCAGCTGTTACCAACAAAGCTTGCTCAAGCTCAAGGCGCCCTAAAGCTTAGTATAACGACATCACAGGCCTTAACAGATGGGTTACTCAGATCAGCCGATTGCCTCAACCTGCTTGCCAGTGAGCTAGCCTTGAAGAGTGATTTTCGTCTTGTCAATTTTGTGGGTAATGAAAATCTTGCCAGCTTAGATCTACTGCTTAATAACAAACAAGCAAATATCAAAGCCAACACCCACTGGTTTCTAACATGGGCTACAGCTAGCAAAAGCTTTCAATTGCCGATAACACTAGCTCTCAAGCGCACAACACTCGCTGCCGTGTTTGCCGATCAAATTGGCAGCGATGAAAGTATGGCTGTCACTCTCAACCAAGCAGGTAACAAGCTATCTTTAGCGTTGCCTAGCGATTTTTTTGCTGAGCTGAAAAAGCAAGATCAGGCCTTATCGAGTGATTTACCGATTGTTCGTAAAATTTATGGAGCATGGGTCTATTTAGACAAAGGGCGAGCATGGGGCTTGAAAATGGGCGACCGTTTAATTGCCAAGGAAGAATCAAACCATGTAAAAGGTCACGTCGTCGGCTTTTTTGGTCCAGAGCAGGCAATTAAAAATGCCCAAGGCCTACTCATCGCTGAAGGCGCTATTGTCTATATTCGCAAAGGTCAGCGGCAAACAAAGCTTGACCAAGCTTTTATGTTCGACGACAAACATTTTCCTACAGCTTGGCCACCAAAGTCACTTTAACAAATTCTAGCAACAGCAAGGATGAGGGTTTAGGAGAAAACTGCGCAGCTGGTTTCTCCCAAGAAGGCTTTTTTTGAAAACAAGGCGCGTCATTTTTCCAAACTTTGCCTTGCTTTTTAGTCGTCAAGACAATTTAGCTGCGGTAGCCCTGCCCTCTTGTTTTCGATTCTTGCACTAACGAAACCAAGCACGTAGAATAGAGATACTTTTAAAAACCAAGTGCGAGGCTAGTATGAAAAGTCTTTGGATCTTTGCCGCAGTGACTTTATTTAGTTGGACAAAACTCAGTGTCGCTATTATCAGCGTTGAAGCTATGACCGGTAGCACGACGTTCGAGTTAAAAAATAGCGCCCTAGAAACTAAGCATGATGTAAAAGCACAGACGCTGGGCGTTGGACTACATCTTGACCCTATTCCATTAGTACCCATTAGCTTTGGCATTCAAGCTCTCTTGCCAGTGACAACATCTAATAACGATGACGCTTTTCCAGAATATGCAGGCAGCGATATTTCTGCACAAATCGCCGCCTGGAGCCCAATAGCTCTATGGAAAATTACCCCTTTTGTTAAATTAGGCGCGACGATTATAGGCAAAGCAGTGACTAAGGCTAACCGTACGATAGCTGGCGTTACAACGAAAGTACCCGTGGATTACAACACAACAGGCTCACACGTTAGTTTAGGGCTTCGCTATGGGCCCATACCTTTTCTTAATCTTGTTCTAGAGTATCAGCTAGCGACGTTGACGCTTAAGCCAACAAAAGATGAGACCGACATCAGTGGCATAAATTCTATGAACTACAAGTACAAGGGAACAGCTGCGTCCATGCTTTTAGGGCTGGAAGTTCGCCTCTAGATTTGCCCCTTAGCCATAGCCTGATTTAGCGGGATATTTTTAACATCATAAACTGAGCGTTCTTTAGCAAGCTCTGATGAGCAGAGTTTTGCCCCGCCCATAAAGTCTTCCACACGGTTAATATAGTGACGGTTTAGCACATCCCCTGGCACACAGGTATAAAGCGCACGGCCAGTGCTTGTCTTCACTTTACCCTTCGTGCAGGTCAAATAAGAGCCAGCATTGTAAGCTGCTGTAGCTTTCACAAGATCACCCTTATAGCGATCGATTTGTGCCTTAAGGTACTGGGCTGCTACTAAGGCATTTGTCTTAGGGCCAAAAAGCGAGCAAGCTTTTGGGCTGCGGGCAAGGCTTGGATCACGAAAATCCTGAGCACATCCTGCTTCGACATCAATATAGTTTTTAGCTGTGAAATGAAGGACTTGGCACATGCCGTAGGAGTGATTACCGCTTCCCCCATCATTAAAAACAAAGGCATCATGCTTAAGATTGCTTTCTGTTTGGCAAATAGCACGCAATAACTCATAGGGAACATCCGCTTTAATCGCGGCTTGCTTAAGGGCGCCATCAATATAAGATGCTGAAATAATAGAAGAAGTAATCTTTGGCTGGCGAGCTACCTGTGCCGTCTTGGTTCTAACAACCTGAGTTTTAATTTTGACTGCTGGCTTAGATTCCTTGACAGGCTTGGCAAAAACAACCTGCGACAAGAAACAAAGACCAAGAATAAGTGAAAAGTCTTTTCTCCAAGCCATAACAAACCTTCAGTTGAAATTTTGATTTATGGCATAATTTCTACCAAAGAATTGGCTGTTTTTCAAGGAAAACTTGGTGTTTTTAATAGTAAGGATATTTTTTTCTTTATTTACAGCGGCTTAAACGCTTGCAGCTCGTGGCTAATGCCACGATGGTATGCCGCAATCTTAGCCTCAAGGTTCTCAGGCGTCCAATCGTCAGTCGGGATAGCAGGCAGAACTTTTGCCCATAGCTTGACATGAGGGCGAGGAAGAAGGCTATCTCGAGGCCAGGCATCTTGGGTATTAAATAATAAGAAAAACTGAATAGGCACCTTGGCATTCATCGCAGCAATAAAACATCCCTTCTTAAAGGGTAAAAGCTCGCCCGCTTGGGCCCTTGTCCCTTCAGGTGAAGCCACCAAGACACGGCGCTTTTTAAAGATCTTCGCTGCAAAACGGTTAAATGCCTCAACACTGCGCTCTCCACGTCCCCTCTTTAGAAAACCAAAGCCAAATGCCCACCAAGCCAAATTTATAAAAGGCAGATACATAAGCTCTTGCTTTGCTAAAGGCATACCAAGCCTGGGCATTGCTATAGATGTCAGGAAAAAATCAATATTGCTTGAATGCTTGAAAAGAAAAACTCCTGGCCCTTCATGCAAAACACGATCTAGGCCATCAATTTCAAAAGCAATGCTCCATATTTTAAGATGGACACGGCTAAATAAAGAACAAATAGGCTTGGTGGTCCAGCGGCTAGTCAGGCCAAGAGTTAAGACCGCAAAAATAATAAATAACAGGCTATAGAACGCAGCCCAAATAGCTGATGCTGTTATGCGCAGGATAATATCTAGTTTATGCATCTAAGTTTTTCTTCGCTCAGTGGTAGAATATTGAGAGCAACGCGTTCTATCATGAAACTCTCTTTGCGGCTATCGTATAAGGTAAAGTCGATGCTAACGTTTTGTAAAAAAACATTCCTCTTGATAGTCTTTGTCTTTATTGCCTGCAAGAATAGCGACAAAGCGAAGAAAACAGTGCTAAGTGATGTCATTAACAACAAGGTGCTACAAGCTGTCGGAGTTAAAAAGATCAAGCCCCCTGAGAGGTTTTATCACCCTGACCTTATTGGCTTTGCTAACAACTTTATCTCTGATGCTGCTCGCTATGGCGTCATCATTACTGACCAGTCGAAGGAATTGTTACGTGTCATAAATTTTTCCGACAAATTAGACACTACGGAAACAGGCGTGCTCGCTTCTTGCAACCGCTACCGCGGCGAAAATCAAGCGTTTGGCGGCGTAATCGAGGTGCGCTGGAATACAATCCAGGTACTCAAAGATGCGACCAAGCGCTATACAGGGGAAAGTCATATCCTTCTAAGGGAGCTACTTTATCATGAACTCTATCACTGTCTTTTAAATAAAGGCCATTTACCAGAGGATGTTCCAGGCATCATGAATCCTTTTTTTCAGCGCGGCGATCAGCGCGCCTTTAAAGACTGGGATGGCCTGATTGCCGATATGTTTTCAAAAAAGCTAAGAGACATGACTCCTGACGCCCCTTAGCAAAAAGCCACTACATGTAATAAAAAGAGGAAAGCCCATGCTCTTTGCCTCCGAGAAAGTCGTACTTTTCAATGCTAAGACAAAGCAGTATGAGATAAAAGCAGCCTGCATTGAGGTCCAAGGCTCTCTTATCAAAGGGACCGAGGTAGCTAAGCCAGGGGAGCTAGACAAATCTTCAAGCCAAAACTACCTTTACTTTGAAGACAAACTAATCTCACCAGCCTTTATTAACTCTCACACCCATATTGCTATGAACTGCTTTCGTGGCATAAGCCATGCTCTTAGTAAGCGCAATATGATTGAAGACCTATTTTACCATGTCGAAAAGCATCTAGAGCCACAAGATGTCTATGCTTTTGCCAAAATAGGTGCTTTTGAATCCATCATAGCAGGTGTTGGGTTTATCTGGGATCACTACTATCACGGATTAGAGCTAGCTCAAGCGTTATATGATACAGGCCTTGCAGGTGTTATTGCGCCCACTCTGCAAGACATAAAGGGACCTGGGGTTTGCCTTTTAGAAAAAGAATGGCAGGCGACTTGCTTGATTGATGATAACACTTTCTATAAAAACAGAGGTATCTTCGCCGCCTTTGGACCACATGCTAGCGATTCAGTTAGTGTCGCTTTACTGAGCAAAGTTGCCAAGGAAGCCAAGCTGCGACAACTTCCTGTCCATATGCATATAGCTCAGTCCTATGAAGAATCAAAAGCAGCACGAGCAAATGGACAAACCAGCCCGTATCAGCTACTAAAACAAAGTAAAATCCTTACCCAAGCCCCTCACTCTCTTCTTGTTCACAATATTTTTGGACAAGAACAAGACCTAGAAGAATTGCCGAAAGCCAACACTACTCTTTGTTTTTGCCCATTCTCTCAATCCGTTTTTGCTTTGCCAGCTGATGTGCTGTTGTGGGAAAAAACAGGACTAAGATGGACTGTTGCTACTGACTGTGCCGCCAGCAATGATTCTATGAATCCACAAAAAGAGCTGCGGCAAGTTGCCGCCATCCCTAGCTATAAGATTACCAATAGCCAAGTCTATCAGGCTTTTCAAAGTGGCAAATCCGAAGAACTCGATGAAGTGGTTGCTCTGCGCCGCGTTTCTAAAAAATCATGGACGCACTTTAACGATCCTAGCTGGCTTTTAGATAAGCTCTGGCAGCTGCCAGGCAGCATGCACCCACAAATAAAAGTAGGCAGTTTAGAAAAGGGAGCGCTCGCTAATATTGCTATTTGGGATCTTAATCATCCTAGCCTTTGGCCTTGTGACTCACTACATGCTTTAGCTTTCTGTGATAGCGTTTCTGCCTTGCATGGCCTTGTCATAGCAGGAAGGGAACTGGGAGAGTACGGACGATTTCATGACTCTCTGTTTCATTCAGAGTCTTATAAATCAAGCCTTGTCGAGGCTAAAGAACGGTTATGCGATCTTTATGCTAGAGCGGGATTAACTAGTCTTTGGCGCGAAAGCGCCAAAGACGTATCCTGAGCCAAAGGCGAAGGATCTCCCTCAATTAGCATTGTGCTTGTCTTGGGAGACTATTCTAGGGTCTAGCGCCTTCGCGCGACGCGTCTTAAGCGGCAGTAATAACTTTTTAATGGTGTAAGCGGAAGCATATGCCTCCCCTACTTAATAAAACTTAGTTTAGTAAATAGAGAATACAAACAGCCAAATGCAAATATGGTCTTACCCAATTCAAATGCAATAAAACTATCATGTGCTCTTTTGAGTGTAACAAGCTCAGCTTCCAATTTCTTAGCAGCTGCAGCTTTTTCTGTAGCTTCCTTTTCTATAGCTGCTTCTGCTGCTTTTGCTGTAGCTGCTGCTTCTGCTGTAGCCTCTTCAAAATCCTTTTTCCATACTTGGGTCAGCTTTTGAGACAAGTCATCCAGCTCTATTATAAATGCGGCATATTCTGGATCATCTTGCATCGCACTAAGAGAGAGTTCTCCATCAGCAATCTGCCTAATTAGTTCAGCAGTAAGATATTTATCTCGAAACGCCGCACCAGCCTCTTTTATTTCCAAATCTCCAGATGGAAGAGGCATCCCTTCTTTAGCAAACTGTAGGATTATTGTTAAGCGCTTCGCTTCCTGAAAATAGTTTTTGAACTCAAGCCACGCAGGTGAATCTTTCTCGCTAAAAATGGCACTGGCTCTGATTTCTGTCATACCAGTTTGAAGCTGTTGAACTTTATCCCTCAGGCGATACAAGTTTGTAAGACTTGCTAGTTCAGCTTCAGCCTGTTCTGCAGTCATAGCTTCAACACTGCGCTTATAAGAGGGACTTATAGCTTCAGCTTCAACTTCAGCAGTGAGTCTAAAAGGGGCGCTGATCAAGCTGATAGCCATGAATATTTGAACAGTCATTTTTGAGCTTTTCATTTGCATATCTCCGAGGTAATTTGGCATCTTTATACCAAGCAAATACTGCACTGTCATTTAATATCTCATAATATACTAAAATTATTGGGATAAATATAAAGGCTGTATCCCAAAAATCTCGCAAAATTAGCCTTCTAAAGAAATTTCTTTTAGTTTCAATTGCTTTGATCAGGAGAAATCCGGCTGCTTTTCTTAGCTTTTTGATTTTTATGACTCTATATTGCTTGTATCTCATACAAGCTGACACTGCCAAAGACAGTTCTGCCGCCCCTAGATCGTTTTCACATTTTCTTGATTAAGAAGATTCTTTGATAAATAGTTCTTTTTCGAGTGGAGGGATAAATGAAAATTTCTAGTACAGTATGCTCTAATTTAATTGTCTCTCCAAAGCTTCTGAAGAAGCGATACCTATAGCAACGGTTGCTATGTTTCGCAGTTCCGGTTTAGTCTTTTCTGGTAATTTTGGCTCTCTGCATTGGGTCCCTTTTTGGAGTAGAGATTATAATTACCCTCATGTAGCGTGTATTCGGCCCGCTGAACAGTAAAAGGAGCTAGGCTGATTTTTCTGTCAGCATTTGTTGTCTCTTTGCAGATAGCAAGGTACCACTGACTATAAAAACAAAGACAAAAGCAACGCTTGCAAAACTTGCCAAAGAAAATTCATGTCTTTTATCAAATTTCTCGAATAGAAAAGTTAGAATCATTTTAATTGGCATCAAGTATGCAACTAAGGCTGGCCCACCTGCTTGCACCGCTCTTACAATTAACATCAAAGGTATGATATTACCTAGCAGTGCTAAAATAAAAAAAGAAAAAAGCTCATTTTTAGTGCAAGCAACAGAAAATCCTGTATTTAAATACATGGCTATGCCACTACCAAAGCATAATAAAAAATATCTCGACGCAACGATTTCATCGTTTTTCCAGCCAATTTCTTGCATTTTTTTGATTTGAATATTGTGCACATTTAGACCGAATGCTGCACCAATTACGCCAACACAGCCAAAAGCTAAGTTCATAGCGCTGATTTCACCGAGAGAAGAATACCCAGCAGCTGAAATATAAATAAGCCAAGCCATTGCAGCCACTAAGCCAAAGCTATAAGTTAAACTTCGGACTGAAAAACACCCAGTGAAAGAGTGCACAACAAGTGGACCTAAAGCCAAACTCATCGCATCAACGATACTAGGTTCGATATACTTAAGAGCGATCATAAAACCAAGGAAGCTTATTGAGCATAGAATGTTCAATGATAAAATCTCTTTAGCATGATGCGCTATTTTTCTCAGTAACAACGCCTTGTTTTTCACAAGCAGCCAAGAAACTATCATTGCAAATAAATAAATCCAAAACACGACGACCCAAACAGAGCTATTTCGTAAAATATTTGCTGAAATCACATCTTTTGCCGCTAAAAGAATACAGCAAAGGAGAACATAACTAGCGCTATTATGCATATTTTGGCTCCTCATACATTCAACCATTCTCAAGGACATGTCTAAAAACTCGCTGAAGCTATATCGAAAGCAGTCTTAAAGAAATAGTTTTTTCCTCCAATGCAGCAAATTGATCTACTTATAGAATTCTATTTGGTTGAGCCATAAACTTAGCAACTGCCTCCAACTAGCTCTGCGTCTGCAATTCCTTCCTTTTCTTGCCAGCTTAGCTAAAATATGGTAAAAGTCGTTGTTAGATTGAAAGGGGGATGATTATGTTACCAGGTTCTATGGAATGGTTAGTTATATTTGGCGTTGCTCTGCTAATCTTTGGCCCAAAAAATCTTCCACGTTTGGCTGCCGCCATCGGTGAGAGCGTGCGTGAATTTAAAAAAGGACTAGATCCACAAGCTAGTAAGACCGAAAGTAAAGCTATCGCTGAAGAAAGCGAAGATAAGTCTAAGCCGACTCATAGCTAAGCAAATAGCATACTCTAAGTAGCAAAAGCCAAAGGATCTGTGCACACAGCAGATGAAATATTTGTAGCCAAATTGGCGCAAGC
>CALBMD010000152.1 GCA_937896265.1 uncultured Pseudomonadota bacterium | reverse complement strand
AATGTCGACAGATTTCCCCAACACGAAAATACCATCGACACCTGCGCCTACGCTTGAGCGACAGATAGCACCTAGGTTGCCAGGTTTTTCTAGATCCTCAAGGATCAAAATTAAACTTGGCCTGGTTGTTAAGAAATGCTCAAGATCAGCTTTTTTCTGCTTAAACACACCAATATAGCCGCCATTTTCCTCTCTAAGAGCTAGCTTCTTATAAAGAGAGCTCGCAAGCGCTAGCATGGTTTTAGGTGGTAGGTGTGAGAAAGATGTCTCTAAGCTGGGCTCACAGTCAGAATAAACTAGCTCAGAAAGCTCAAAGTCAGAAGAAAGAGCCCGCTTAATCTCCGCTAGCCCTTCCACCAGAAAAAGCTTAGCACTATCCCTACCCCTTTTATCGCGAAGTTTAAGAAGAGCTTTATAATGCGGATTTTGTAGGCTGGTGATCTCACGCATCAAAGTGTCCTTTGGTATAAGACAGCAAAACCGGTTGGCAAGGTGGCCTTTGATTCCTCAGCTATACCCATCTCATAGGAGCTAATCTCCCCTTCTGGCAAGGCTAATGAGCGCACCAACCGCTCAAGCATGAGGGGACTAAAACCTGCAGAATGGGCGCTTAGTTGTAAGAAATTAAAATCAGGAGCCATAAGATCTTTTAGGGCTAAAAGCAAATTTGGCAAATCATCCTCAAACTTCCAAACTTCGTTTTTTGCCCCTCTGCCAAAACTAGGTGGGTCTAAGATAATAGCCTGGTATTTATTACCCCGGCGCGCTTCTTTAGCCACAAATTTCTGCACATCGTCAACGATATAGCGGATAGGCTTATCTTTAGCACCTGAGAGTTCCGCGTTGGTTTTTGCCCAGCCAACACTTTTAGCAGAAGAGTCAACATGCACCACTTCAGCACCCATAAGCGCTGCTTTAATCGAAACATAGCCAGTATAAGCAAATAGATTTAACAGCCTATAGGGCTTAGCCTGAGCGATAGATCTTTCTAAAGCTTTGGTATCATGGTGCTCTGGAAAAATCCCTAGATGGCCAAAGTCGGTGAAATAGACTTCTAAATGTAAATCACCAACATTAAGGCGAAAGCTTTTAGGTAAGCTAGCGTTATGGCGAATCCAGCGGCCGCTATCGCCAGATTCCCTCTTAAACTCAGCATCAATCTTTTGCCAAAGTTTAGGAGCAGAAATAGGCCAAATAGCCTGAGGCGCTGGCCGTACGATACGGTAAGGCCCGATGGCCTCAAGCTTACGAAAGCCACCTGAATCCAGGAGTTGGTATGATTTCGCCACAAAAGCTACCTATGGTTATTAAGCACAACGTCAATTGTCTTATAGATACTAAGGAAAAGTGGCAATCATACCCCCTCTCTAGCTAAGACGCAAGATCGGAAGATCTTCTTGACAGGGCTAGCGCATCTAAATTGCCTTGACGACTAGAAAGCAACGCAAAGTCTGGAAAAACGACGCGCCTGGTTGCCAAAAAAAGTCTTCTTGGGAGAAACCAGCTGCGCAGTTTTCTCCCAAACCATCTTCCTTGCTGTTGCTAGAATTTAGATGCGCTATCCCGGGATCTTCTTGGACTCGCCACCTAAAGAGCATAGACTGATCTTTAATTGGCCACACTTTTCTAGAAGGTTTCATATGACAAACTCTAACCCTCTTTTATCACTGCTAGAAATTCGCTACCCTATGATCCAAGCTGGTATGGTCTGGGTATCAGG
>CALBMD010000151.1 GCA_937896265.1 uncultured Pseudomonadota bacterium | reverse complement strand
TTGCCTATAAGTTTAATAAACAGTGGAGCCTGCGTGGTTTAATTAATACCAAACATCGAAGAGAACTTGGTCGATTAGAAAAGCCTAATGGCGAGACAGATTACATTTACATCTATCCTAATGAAACAACAACAACCTTAGGCGGTATGCTTCTCAACGATCACCGAATCGAAGAATCAAAAGACTTTGCCACTCGTGGCTATTATTTTCATATTCTATCTTATCACCTGTTAGATCGATCTTTCACAACAATCAGCGATCAAAAAACCTTCACAACATATTCAGTGGACATGCGGAAGTATTTTGAGCTGACGCACTTACTAAACCTCTCTCTAAGAGCTGCCGCGGGAGACTCGCAAGGCCGCCCTAGCTATCTCTACAATTTCTTCCTTGGCGGCATGACTGATCTGAGAGGCTATCGTTCAGCAAGATTTCGAGGGCAAAGATTTTACGAAGGACAAGCAGAACTTCGTTATCCTATTTGGCGAGTATTCTCAGGAAATACTTGGATTGATATTGGCGATATCAGCCAAGGAGAAAAGTTTCCAGGCCTATTAAAAACAGCAGGGTCTGGCTTTAAAATAGCACTCCCTCCTGATTATGTAGCAAAGCTCCGGTTTGATTTCGGTTTTTCTCCCGAAGGGCTCAATTTTTCTATGTATGCTGATCACGCTTTTTAAACGGGATAAATAAGACACCCAAGCCAATCCAAATGATAGCAAAGCTAATAAATTTTATATTATCTATAGGCTCACCAAAAATATAAGTTGCAAGAAAAAACTGTCCTGTTGGGCTGATAAATTGGAGAAAGCCAACTAAGCTCAGAGGAACATTTTGACTACCAGCTACAAATAAGATCATAGGAATAGCTGTCACTATCCAAGAAAGCGTTAAAAGTAGATCTGTCTGGCGGTTGATACATCCAAAACAAATCTGATGTTGATAGCCCAGATAAACGAGATAAACTAAAGCTAACGGGCTTAAAAGCAAAGTTTCAACAGTAAGTCCTGCTAAGGCATCAATTTTTGCTATTTTACGGACAAGAGTGTAGAGCGCAAATGTACTAGCAATACTAAGCGCTAACAATGGCAAATCACCTTGATGCCGAATTTGCAAAAATACTGCAGCTCCAGCCAATATGAGAGCAATAGCTTTATTAAGGCTCACTTCCTCACGCAAAACAACAATACCAAAAAAAATATTAAGTAAGGGAGTAATAAAATAGCCTAAGCTAGCTGAAAGCACCTGGCCAGAAACAATAGAATAAACATAAAGACCCCAATTAACAGAAATCAAAATAGAAGATACTAGCAAGACACCAATTGATTTAGGCTGACGGCATAATGCCCAGACTTCAGGTAAACGCTTCATGTATCCCAGAATCAAAAGCAAAAAGAGACAGGACCAAATGGCGCGATGCGCTAGAATTTCTATTGGCGCAACATGCTGTACAAGCTTGAAATAAAGGGGAGTAAAACCCCAAATGATAAAGGCAGCCAATAGTAGGCCAATACTAAAATGTTGCTTACGATCCATTGTCGCTCCTGAGGTATACTGTAGCTTGGAGGTCACCTATGCTTAAAATAGCTATCTTCATAATACTGGCTTTTTGCTTTGTTACTAAAACTAATGCAACTCTAGAAGGGATTCAAACGGAATACCAAATACCCTTAGATCCAGAGTTTCTAAGGCAAAGCACCCCAAACAGCCTACTTGCCAGTATACAAACCGCCATTGACACAAGTATCAGAGTCGATAGGCAGACGCTTAGCTACACGAGCTATGATAAGATCAAATTTCATTTAGACAATGAGGAACTAGATAAAAAATTGACGATCCGCTTACGTCACTTTAATGGGACAGAGGAATGGCAACTGACTGTTAAGTATAACTCCCCAACATTAGGGGAAATTATGGCTTGGCAAATAACACCAAACCCCAAAGCAACAAGCAAAATCGAGCAAGATATTTTTCCTCACTATACAAAATTTGCTTATAGTCGCACTATATTTCTAACTAAAAAACCCACCCTTGAGAGGGTAAGCCAATTACAATCCATTTTTCCTGAGCTTATATTTCTAACGACTGTTACACCTTTGGTAGCTCTAAAGTCAGAGAGCCAGACGATATTATGCTTGAGCGGCCTTAAAGTTATTTATGGCTCTACCTCGCTTAAGATGGCGTTTGATATTACTCTTCCTGACGCGAAGTCGGCGATTGATAAGGATTTATCTCGAGCAGTTGCAGGCGAACTCTCCTTTAAGGTAAAAAAACCCGATCTGCATACTTATCAATTGGCGCACAAGCTATTTGGCAATCTATCTCAGATTAACGGTGTTAGCCAAAATGGCCCTGTCAAAAATCCCAGCTATTATTTCAGGTCTATCGCATCTAAATTGCCTTGACGACTAGAAAGCAACGCAAGGTCTGGAAAAACCACG
>CALBMD010000150.1 GCA_937896265.1 uncultured Pseudomonadota bacterium | reverse complement strand
TTCTGCTGACGCAGCACCAAGTGTTGTGGAGCAGTCCGAAGACGAAAAGCTGGTTTTTTCCATATTGAAAGATGAAGCCACTGCTCTTGATAAGAAAAATAAGGATAACATTAAGATAGTAGCTGCTGGAGGCGCATATATACCGGGTGACATTGAGCAGGATGTTCACCAAACAATGCTTTTAACAACACTGATGCTGCTCTTCTATCCAGAAAAGAGCTTCCCCGATCTAAAAATAGATTTCAAAAAAAATATTGCAGAATTTAAGAAGAAATATCCGTTTGTAATCACAGCTATTAAAAATAAGGATAAGAATACATCTTCTCTTCAAGCGATAAAAAATACGATAGAAAATACGATACAAAATAACATAACTTACGACGAATTTGAATTAAGCCTAAACCTACTTTATGCCGCCTTCCTACTGTTAAACTGTAAAAAATCTTTTCAAGAGTTTGAAGAAATACCTTTTTCGATGCATGTTTCAGATCCACTAATGGGGTCTTTGATAAACTTGCTTCAAGAAAAGAATGTTCAAAAGGAATTTCAAACAATAATCGAAAAAAAGAGTATCCAGGAAAAGGTAGTTCAGGCGAAGACAACTAAGAGAAACTCAGGAGAAGATGAGATACTAAATAATATCGGAGTTCCCCTACAGGTAACACAGGTAATGTTTTGTGCAGGGGTAGGTGTAGGAATAGTTATAGGAGCCCTAGTAACGGGGTCTTCCTCTTCCTGGTAAGCGATAACCTTATCGGTCGCTCAACAAACTCCCGGCGAACTTAAATCACCCCGATTTCTCTCCAGGATGCTTAGCGCTTGCTTTACGAAGTCAAAAACTACCGCGTATAGCACTATTAGTTTGAGCTTCCGCGTTCTCCTTCACTACTTTTCCAGCTCAATAACAGTATCGTTCTATCCTACTCGATAAATCTTATAGTCTGACAAGCTGTGATTTGATAAAAAGTGACGAAGATGGGCAGTCACATTTATAGGTTTAAATCAGCTTGGTTTGTAGGGTTTCAATCTTAAATACGAAGAACTTGTATTAGACCTGGATGTCTTTTTGTTGTCTTAAGTTCACACTTTTCAAAAAAGGTGGCCTTTAGAAAAAATATTAGCGTTTTAGAAATAGAACATCAAAAAGCAGCACCTGCAGTTAAAAGATAAAACCCTTTTCAAAAACCACTGATAGTGATATCCCCTTAGTCGCTCAATTAAGCTCTTAGGAGGATGTACATGCTGCAACGTTTATTCCCGTTTTGGTTAGCGATAAACCATCTTGTTTTACAGGCAAGCTTTACCTTTCCTCCTGTCAGAATGCCTTCCATCCCTGGAGTTCAACAGACCTTACCTCCCGTAGCATCCAATGTTTTGAGCCCTATTGATACCGCTACCCTGGAAATAAAAGACGCCGCTGACAAAATCGCTGGGCTTGCTGCCCCGGTTGGCAACTTAACCGATCAAGTGGCCTCGCTAACAGACCAGATCGCCTCCATAGCGCAGTTTGCTAATACTCAGGTCCCTTCAATAGCATCACAAGCCTTTCAATTAGGTGCTGATGCCCTAGGAGTGGTAGGTAAAACAACCAGCAGTGATAATATTTTCCGAATCAGCTTCATTGCTGGAGTGAGTTTTGTAGCAGGTGGGCTTGCTGTATACATTTTCTATAGGATTATTGACAATGCCTGCTTCCATAGACCAAAACATATGCCTGATTGGCAGGTTGTTCAACTCATAGAAAAAAGATGGCGAGAATATGATAATCTTTGCTTTCAGGGAGATTCCCTCTCAATTGCTCTTGCACATCTTGACTTTCTCCTTTACTCAGAACAGTATGTTGCCTACCTGAGATCACTAAAGCACAAGAGTTTATTCTCGCGCCTTAGACAGCAAGAGATAGATCTAGAGAAAAATAAGCTAATAGATGCTCTTTCTCGAGATTTTCGCCAGTTCATGAAAGACAGAGTGAAAACAAAGCCTACAATTGAGACTATTTGAGTTGAGGTTGCAAAATCAGAGCTGTGAAGAAATACATTATAGGTACCCGCGGTAGTTTACTAGCAGTCACACAGACCACCCTTGTAAAAGAGATACTAGAGCGCCAAAGCAATGCTTGCTTTGAGCTAGAGATCATCAAGACTGAAGGTGATGAAAACACAACCCTGCCACTGTGGCAAATGGATGGCAAAGATTTTTTCTCGAAAGAGTTAGATGCCGCCTTGCTAAGCGGCAAAGTAGACTTGGTTGTTCACAGCTACAAAGACCTTGGTAGCGAGCGGCCAGCTGGCCTAGCTCCCCCTATCTTACCAGCTAGAAGTTTCCCTCATGATATTGTATTATTCCGCCCTGAAATCGCCTCTCAAATAGGCAAGGGTCTTTCTGAATTAAAAATTGGCACCAGCTCCCCTCGTCGCATGACAAACATTGAAACCCATCTACACGAGTACCTACCTAGCGCTGCTCATATAAATCTGCGATGTGTTGCCCTACGAGGCAATGTCAACACTCGTTTAGAGAAGCTTCGCCGCGGCGAGTTTGACGCTATTGTTTTAGCTTTGGCTGGCCTGGAGCGACTTGCCAGTGCTAAACAGGCTGCCGCTGCTATCCAACCCCTATTGACAGGCCTGTCTTATATTGTGTTGCCACAATCACAGTTTCCTTCAGCTGCTTCTCAAGGAGCGCTTGCTCTGGTCTGTGCCGCTGAAAGAAGCGATGATGGGGAACTATGGCGCCTGCTTAAAACCATTGATGATCCTAACACTCAATCAACAGTAGCTCGTGAACGACAAGCCTTCCGAGCCTATGGTGGCGGCTGTCATCTGGCAGTTGGTATTCACTGCCGCCGTTTAGGCACATCCCCCTATGCAGTAGAGTATCATGTTGGGCAAATAGATCATCAACCCATAAAACGCTGCGAGATCCTGCCTAATCAGCGACCTAAACGACCATCTGGGTCGATTTTTCTGGGGTTATCTCCCAGCAAGGCTCAAGAGCGATATCCTGGATTTTTATATGACGAACTTCTAACTAAGGTGCCAGCTAACTTAGCTCGCACACCTCGTTCAGGCCACTTTTGGGTGACTTCAGATCACTGCCTTGCTGCTTTGGAACAGAGTTATACTTCTGGCCCTATATGGGCTGCTGGCGATAAGACATGGAAACGTCTGGTAAGCAATGGCTACTGGGTTAACGGCAGCTCTGACTCCCTGGGTGATGCTGAGCTTGAAACTCTAGCACGGAGCAAAGCTCTTGCCATGTTATCGGGAAATCTACCTTGGTTTGTATTAACAGCTGATGGCTCTCATTCTGCAGTAGGATCAGTGATCGGTGCCTATCATCGTGAGTGGAGTACGCCTACTGATGCTCAAGCGGAAGCTATTGCGGCCTGCAACGTTTATTATTGGACTAGCTTCCCACAGTTTGAGCTTTATGCGCGTGATATACCGCAAATATTAGCCCCAGAAAAAATACATTGCTGCGGTATAGGTAAGACATTGCTACGTTTCTCAGAGAAGAATGTCCCGGTTCTGCCGTTTGTCGACATATCTGATTTCACATCTTGGCTAGGATAAGTCTAAGACAAGGTCGTCCTTTTATCTTATATTCTCGAAGCATTTTGCGCATATATTCTTTACCATCTGCAACCTCTGCAAAGATACCCTTAGCTATTTTTTTCTCAATTCCGCTGCGTTCAGCAAGTTGTAACAAGTGATCTTGCCCAGGGTTTCGCCCTTCTCCACATATTGAAGTTGTGTGCTCGCCATCAACGCTTGCAGCCCTTTATGCAAGGGCTACCCCGCATTTAAATTGCCTTGACGACTAGAAAGCAACGAAAGGCCTGGAAAAACCACGCGACTGGTTTCCAAAAAAAGCCTTCTTGGGAGAAACCAGCTGCACAGTTTTCTCCCAAACCCTCATCCTTGCTGTTGCTAGAATTTAGATGCGGCAACCCTAGCCCCTTATGCCACCCAAAAGATACAAACACTAGAAATTATTTTCTTCCTGTTATAATTTCCTCCCTGGAGGAATCCATGTTGCAAAAACCCCTTACGAAACATCTACTGACACTTTCAATCACTGCCATCACCTGCTTATCGCCTAATAACTCTATAGCATTCCAGCATTCTAAATCCTTACCTTACCTGGCGTTAAGCTTGCCTGGTGAGGTGTCTCTTGGCGCCTATCAAGGTGGCTTTCTCTACTATGCTTTTCAGACCGCCAAACAAAACAAAATAGCTACAGCTAGAGTCATCAGTGGCACCTCTGCCGGCAGCCTCAATGCCTTGCTTGCTACCATTGAATCTTGCGATAACCAAGTCGTTAAGCCTGAAGACAGCCTTTTCTACCGCACCTGGCTGCCCCTCGGTATCGGCGAACTCTACCGCGATAAAGATTCAGCCACCTACAATCTCTTTTCTCGTCAGTATATGGATAGCCTCAGTTTGCTTATCAAAGAACGTTGGGACCGAGGCCTACCCACCTCCTGTTCTGTGAAATTAGGCATTGCCGCCACACGCTTAAACCAACTCAAAATCGAGCTAGCTAATGGACTCTATGCCTACCGTGCCTCAGAAACCTTCACGATGGACATCAAAGGTCGCGGCCACGGCACCCCCCCCTTAGTTACAAACTTAGTTGATACACGCACCCCTCATCACCAGGTAATGCTGCCTTTCACAGATGATACCAATCATAATTTCAATATCATTAAAACCCTTGTCTATGCTTCGTCTGCTGTACCGCTAGTCTTTCCAAGCCAACTTGTTGATCATTGTCTAGTAAACCCAGGACAGATTCACGGTTTTAAGTGCACCGCAGCCAATAGCAAGCCGCAAACCTTTATCGATGGCGGTGTTTATGACAACAACCCTCTAGCTCACACATTGGAAATTATTCATCGCCTGCCCCCAAGTGAACAGAAACGCTTCATTGTTGGTATTATTGATTCTAATTTCAAGAGCTATCCCGACATAGAGCTTGAAGAAAAAGTGCTTTATTCAAAAAACTTCTTCGACAACATCGGCACCTACCTAGCTAACTTTATCAAGAATTCTCGGGCCCGGAAAATCTCCGACATCTATCAAAAGCACCCTGATATCTCTAAACGCATCGTGACTAATAAAAACACCATGCCACTAATGGGCGCTACCTTTGCTTCGTTTTTTGGATTTTTTGAGCGGGATTTTCGCCTCTTTGATTTCTACATTGGTATGTATGATGCACGCCAATATTTAAACTCTTTTTTCCAGCGCCATTTTCCGAGACAAGCAATGCACAGCTTTCCTGACACCTCTCTCCCTGAGTCTTTTCAAGAGTTTAGCTGCATCAAAGACACCATTGATGGTGACTTTGTTGTCCCAAAGCTTTGCCATCAAACCTTTGATCAAAACCCTAACCTTCTTGTTATGCTGCAGGTATCTATAGTTCAGCTTTATAATCATTGTCGCCAAATTGAAGTTTCCACTACTCATCAAGCTCAATGCGAGCTAGCTAAAGAAGGCAAGCTCCCCCCTGCGCTGATTCCCTTATTTAACCCTAACACGTGGAGGCAAGATCCTCGTGAGACTAAATTTGCTTATCCGATGCGTCTCTTAGCTGAATATGGCTTTGCCTTCAAAGACCTTGGGCTAACTAGTACCGAGTCTATGAAAGGGCCTTCGCAGATTTTCAACAAAATTGCTGCAATCTTAGACAGCTACGGTAAGCGTAATAAGAAGGATGAGTTTGTTCTAGCTGCTTTAATGCTGAAATCGAAGAAAAATGTTTTCGATTATTTTGCTTTCGTAGATCTTAGTATGCGATGCTTTAACAAGACTTTGAAGTAATATGGCAACGAGCTTAATAGGCTCAAAAAGCCATAAAAGCAGCACCGGCACACACAATAAAACAAGATAAAACTTGGCAAGCATCAATCTCTTTATCAATGGGAAAGTCTGGCTTAATTTCTTCCTTAAAAAGATGCTTTAGATTAAGCTTATAACTACCTTCTTTCACCCAAATTTCTGTTCTTTTTCCAAAGATCTTTGCTATGGATGGAGTTTTTGGGCTGAAAAGTATCCCCACATCAACCTTTTGATTAATTGCCGTCCCATTTTGAGACAGATAGTAGCCTTTAGCCCATCCATCAGTGATTTGAACTATAGCATGATTTGGTATCTTTGCATTGCCTTGATAATAGAGAATTATTTTGACGAAACCCTCTCTCAAAGAAAAGTCTTCGGTTGAAGTTAACTTTTCGTATCCATGATTTTTTAATTCTGTTTGCAAAATTGGGGGGGAATGCAATTTAATCAAAAAATCTTTATCCTTTACATGGTCTTCTGGGTAAAGAGCTCTAGTTAGAGAGTTTGAGACACTTTTTTCTAAATTTAAAACGATAAGGTCAGTGATTGGTATTTCTCTATAACCACGCCTTTCTTGTGCTTCAACAATCCCCTTCATTAAATAAAGATGTTCTAAATATTCGAATTCAACCTCCTCAAAAGAGAGGACTTGATTGCACAAAATGAACTGAGCTTTTTTATATTTTTCCAACAGGTCGGAACCCATCGTATTTTCAAAGGCTAGGCAGAAAAGCAATGCTGTAGATAAAGTCAAAAAAACTGAACGCACAAAAACCTCACAATAAGAAAAGCTGAAGAATTAAGCGCACTGTATCATTTTCAAAGAAGCGTATCAAGGTAAGCAAGCATTATTGACTGCACAGCCTTCCATCTTTAGGGCTACCGCATCTAAATTCTAGCAACAGCAAGGATGAGGGTTTGGGAGAAAAC
>CALBMD010000149.1 GCA_937896265.1 uncultured Pseudomonadota bacterium | reverse complement strand
AAAGATTACCCCATCTTTGCGCATCTGGGCCAAGTTCTGCTGCTAGCTGCTCTTCAAAGCCAAAAAACGGCAAAAAACATGCTCCAATCTTGGGCATTGCTAAAAGCTTAGTTACTTCGTTCTCGTTATTCATGGGAGCTTCTCTGGCTCGCCCAGCTACTAAAAACGACACCACAAGAAACGCTAACATTTAAACTATCAATGAGCCCACTGCCTGGGATAGTAAGCTTTGTTTGGGCAATTGCTGCAATTTCTTTGCTAAGACCTAAGACCTCATGGCCAAAAAAGAATACCGCTTTAGGCCGCCACGTCGTTTTATAAACACTTTTTTTGGCTTTGACGGCTAATGCATAGCTATGAAATCCAAAAGTAAATAGCTTTTCAAAGAATTTTGGTGGATCTTCAATAGCAATCACTTGAATATATTCACTGCCGCCCTTGCTAACCCGCGTTAAAGAGCCGCCCAGTTTGGGCAGTGCTTCTTTACACAACAAAAGATAAGGCAGATCAAAATGCGCCATACTACGCATAATAGTGCCTATGTTATGCGGATTTGCTGTTTTATCGAGAAAGACCAGAGGCTTGCTGCCATCAACCATGCCATTAGCTGCACGCAATAAAAAATCTCGCTCAGACTGCACTTTTTGCTCACGAGCAAGAACACATACCCCTTCATGATGGTTTGAGCTTGTGATCTTTGTCAATTCTTCGTCTGTGACAAGATGATAGGCTCGTTTGGTTTGTGCACACCATTTGAGAAAATTTGAAAACTCAAGCATCTTCTCTTTGATAAGGTATGCTCGAATAGTTTGATCCTTGCGGTTTTTAAGAAAATGCTGAACGCTGGCCAAACCGTAAATCTTGACTTCACCTTTTGCTTTTTTCATTTTTATTGCCTAAAACCGGCACTAGCGCTTTGCAGATCAAACTCTTTTACTGCTTTTTGCAAATGAGCTGGCAGCGCTTCGCCTAAATCAACACCCACAACTTTGGATACGCCCGGCTCTTGCATTGTGACACCATATAAGGCGTCAAGAGCTTCCATTGTTCTACGTCGGTGGGTAATAACGATGAATTGAAAGCGATCTGACAAGAGCTCAAGAATTTTATTAAAGCGACCAACGTTTGTTTCATCAAGCGGTGCATCGACTTCATCTAAGAAACAAAAAGGCGTCGGCTTTGATTTTAAAAAAGCAAAAATCAAAGCAATCGCTGTTAATGCTCTTTCTCCGCCTGAAAAAAGAGACATATTTTGCGGATTTTTACCCGGCAACCGCACGATAATAGCCACCCCTGAATTTAAGGGGTCTGTATCATCAAGCATTTCCAGTTTACCCTCACCGCCAGGAAAAAGCACAGGAAATAAACTGGCAAATTCAACATTAAGGCTGCGAAAAGTCTCCAGATACTGACTTTGCGACTTTTCCATGATCTCACCGATAGCCGTTGTCAAAAGCTCAATAGAAGAAAGCACATCTTGGCGCTGCTCAGAAATAAACTTCTCTCGCTCGCACAAAAGCCGGTACTCATCAATGGCAACCATGTTAATGGCACCAAAATTATCCAGCTTGGATTTAAGAGCTGAAATCTGCTTATGTCTTTCTTTAAGATCATAACCTGGTACGGGTGTAAATTTATAGCTGTCAAGTTCCATATGATATTTTTCAAGAGCCTGATCACGCACCCCTTTAAGGGCCAAATGGTTGCGTTCTAAGTCAAGTCGGCAATCGTTGCTAACTTTCTTACTTTTGTTAATCTGCTCACGCAGCTCTTTGACCTTTGTTTCAATAGCTTTGATCTCGGCTACCAGTTCAGCATTCTTTGCTTTTTTGTTCTCCAACTCGCCTTCAAAGGTATCTCGCTCAAAAATCAAAGAAGTAATAGTTTCTTTGAACTCGTCTTGCTTCTCTTGGCTTGATTTGATCTTATTTTCCAAGGCAACAATCTCATTGCCTCTTTCAGAGCGGTGTTTCCGCAAACGCTCAAGCTGCTCGATATTTTGACTATAATGCTCTTTTAGCGTCGCTTCTTTAGTAAGGTACTTTGCTAACTCAAGCTTGGCATCACTCGTCTGACGCTTTAATTCCTCAGCCTCATCTTCTAAAGCAAGAAGTCCCTGCCTGGCTTCTTTTAGCCCTTCTTCAACGCGTTCTTTTTCCTCTTTATACTGGCAACGCTCTTCTTCAATATCCTGTAAATTATCAGCAATCTCGTCGCTTCGCTCATCAATTTGATTGTATCTACGACGGATTTCAAGCGTTTGCTCTCTTTTTAACTCTAATTTTTGCGCTAAGCCCCTGGCCTCAACTTCCATTTCCATGGTTAGCTTGTTGGCCTTGAGTAAATTTTGATCAAGTTGAGTTAGTTCTTTTTTACTAGCCTCGATATCAAATTCACACTTCCGAGACTTCTCGGTTAAATCGCTAAGTTTTGCATCAGCACGCGTTAATTCCGCTAAAAGCTCATCCTTTTTTACTTTACGGCTCAAAGCACCGTCTCCCGCTTGGCTTTCACCAACTAGAAACGAAATACCCCCTTCACTCACCATGCCATTTGCCGCAAAAAAAGTAACCTTTGCTAGTACCTTATCAGAGGGAATAACCCCTCCTTCAGGGATAAACACAAGGCTGGCTAAAAAAGCCGCTAGCTGCTTTTGCTCTTGGTTATAAGTAAGAACTTGACTGGCAGTATAAAGGCCTTCTTGCAAGCAAAAACGATTTATCTCTTCTGGTGCTGAACTTTTTTCAGAGACAAGAATACTCACAGGCACAATGCCCCAGCCTTGCTCTTTAACAAAAGCATCAAGCTTTGCCAAATCAGCAAAAGACTCTAAAATCAGACGTTCTGACCATTTTTCAAAAACATTCCGACAGTTTTCTGTTAAAGCGTTTTTCTCATGATCAAAAGAAATTAAATCGGTCAGAACAATAAGATCTAAACCTTCAGGTTGACCATTTTCTGCTAAATACTTTGAAACCAGACTGGGCAAATCTTGAGAATTTTTTTCAATCTCTTCAATCGTTTGGTAACCAACCTGAAATTCAATCCGCTTTGTCTGCGCTTCTTCTATCTGTCTGCGGCGATTTTTAAGATCTTTTTCTTTGTCTAACATATCAAGCTCAGTCTTTGATTTTACCTGATAATACTGAGTGATTTGCTTTTGATACTGACTGATCTTAACGCCCATGGCCTCTGAAAGAATATCGGTTTTTGATAAATCTCCATCCAAATCAGATAGCTTTGACTCAATCTCCACCTTATCACGAGCTAAATTAGCCATTTCTTTTTTTAGGTGCTCACCGCGATCTCGCAAATTGCTCAAGAGGTTGTCAAGGCGACCTCTTTCCGAGCTAAAACTCTCGATTTGTTGATCAAAAACTCGTTGCTCTTCATCAACATATTCAAGACGCTCTTCAAAATGAGCTGCTTTATCCCGCAGCTCAGCAATCAGACGAGTAGAATCCTTCAGAAACTGCTCAGTTTCTTTTACCTGTGACTCGAAGCGAAGAAATTCTTCTTCATCATCTTGCCAACTACCACTGTAAGAGGCGAGCTGCTTTTTTGCCGTATCTGTGCTTTCTTGCTGATGAATAAGCTCTGTCTCTAAACGAGCTATTGCTTCTCTATGCGAGATGATCTTATTATGAATCCACTGTAACTGTGGATCAGCTTCTTCCAGCTTAGCTCTTTTACGTTCATATTCGCCTTCTAACGAAGCAGATTCAGAAATAGCAGCTGTTTCTTCTGTGTTGAAGGCATCGATTTTAAGTGTTAGTTCTTCGATATTTTTGGCAAAAAAAGCAAAATTATGGGCAAAAAGTTCAACCTCCCATCCCTTCAGTTTTGCTGAAAGATCCTGCCATTCTTGCGCTTTTTGTACTTGCTCTTTGAGGTTAGCTATTTGGTTTGTTACCTCAACAAAAATATCGTCTAAGCGCGAGAGGTTTAAAGTAATCGCTTCAAGGCGTTTTTCCGTTTCAAGCTTACGCTGCTTAAACAGAGCAATACCAGCCGCTTCATCGATCATTTCGCGAATTTCTTCTGGCTTAGCCTGCAAGATGCGATCAACTTGGCCTTGTTGAATCATAGAGTAGCTGCGGCCACCAATACCAGCGCTTACAAAAAAAGAAACAATATCCTTAAGCCTGCATATCTTTTTATTAATGAGATACTCGCGCTCACCATCAATATAAATACGCCTTGTGAGCTCAATTTCTGGCTCATGGCGATACTCAGGGGGACAAAATTGGGAAGGAAGGCTATTATCAAAAATCAAAGAGACTTCTGCCATGGCTAGTGGCTTGCGCTTTTCAGAACCAGCAAAAATGATATCGGTTGCTTTTTCGCCGCGAAGCATCTTGGCGTTTTGCTCGCCCATGACCCAGCGCACAGCATCAATAACGTTGCTTTTGCCCGAACCATTGGGTCCTACAATGCCCGAAATATGCTCTCTAGACAAGGTAATGACCACTTTGTCAGCAAATGATTTAAAACCGTTGGCAACAATTTTTCGTAAATACATATTTAATGATCTTAGCGTAGGGTATTAATTTGGACTGGAGCTCCTCCAAATTCTACCTTAAAAAACCTCAGTGAGTCATCGTAATAAGAAGCCGACAAAAGATAAAATTCATTGACTCTTTCAGACGGTGCTATAGCAACCTGATAAAAAGAATCTTGCGAGTTATCCGAGCTTACTAAAGTCTGGCTCCAACTTTGGTCTTGTGGGTATTTTAGATTCACTGCTGTTAAAGAGTAGCGTTCTTCTTTAAAATAAATAAAGTCACGTACACTATTTACAACTAAGACGTTATCCTTTTGTAGTTTAGCAAAATCAAACCCTCCTAGATAACTGTTGTCATTGCGCTGATCAGGAGCTGAGGGAAAACCAAAGACTCTTTCAAAGGATAGTATATCTGCTGTCAGCGGTGTCGATACGCTGCCATCTGCGGCCACAATAGCTCTTGGATCTTTGCCGCTAAAACTGACCTTGATGATGTTATTAGCGTGTTTAGCAAAGTCTTCTTGATCATCGCCACGGTGCGAAAGATAAAAGCTGTCCTCACTGCCGCTGGGATCAGCTTTAACTGCCACAATATTCGTACGATAGTATTTCTCACCATCTTCAAGTGATAAATCAACCTCACCGCTTAAGCTTTTGAGGTTGTAATAAAGCCAGCGCAGCTCTCCGCCAACAACACCAATCGTTGAGTGTTCGCGGAAAGGAAATCCTGCTTTAGCCTCGCTTGCTAAATCATATAAAACAAACTGAAATTCACTTCCAGCTCTGGCTAAAAGCCGTCTATCACGAGCTGTCTCTTCATAGACATCTGGCACATCATTTTGCTTCCCATCAATGATGGTTTTTTCGCCAGAATTCCAGCTTACAGCATCTTTATATGTCTTATCTTTAAGCGATGGCGAGCCTAGGTCCATAACAAAACCCAAAAGCAGCTCTCTTTTGCTATCAATATACCAAGCCTTGCGAGCATAGCCTGGGTAATTACGCACTTTGATCAGTGTTGAGTCTGAACGTGGTGATTTTAGCTCACCCACATAAAGGTCTCCACTTTGGCAAGAAACAGCAAAAAACCGGTACTTTTCTTTGAGCACACCATTCAAAGGGCTGCAGCCTTCAAGTTGCCATTCTTTTTGTAAAGATAAACCAGAACCAGCTGCTGTATAGAGACGTATAGGTGACTTAGCATCGTTCTTAGCATCCCTGTCAAAGGTAACAAGAATATCACTTTCTGCGACACTAAGGGTGCGACCCATTCTTGGCATAGAGTAAGTGGCAGCTAGCTGCCCATCAGGACTCAAGACCATGAGAGAACCGTCCTTATACAAACCACGGGCACTTGAGTTTAAGGCGTAAAAAAACTTCCCGTCTGAGCTAGCAGCGATATCAATAGGCCGATCAACGTTATTACCAATCGGTTTTGGCCGTTTTTTTTCGCTGCAGCCACAAAAAATCGATGTTATGAGTATAAAAAGAGCTGACGGGAATATATATTTCATGGTTACTCCAGAAGTAGTAAGCGCGCTTCCCTTAGATGTCGCGAGAAGACAAACCGAGCTTATACTAAACTGCATACTATGAAACATATATTAATTTGTGACAAGGAGACAATAAATGGCGTCTTTAAACAGAGTTTTAATTATGGGGCATTTAGGCCAAGATCCAGAGCTTCGCTACACCGCATCGCAAGTGCCAGTAGCGACATTAAATGTCGCCACAACAGAGCGGTGGCTGGGCAAAGATGGTCAGCAACAAGAAAGCACCGAATGGCACCGCATTGTTGTTTGGGGTAAGCAGGCTGAAAACACCGCTAAGTATTTAGCTAAGGGTCGAGCTGTTTTTGTTGAGGGGCGCCTACAAACGCGTAGTTGGGAAGACAAAAACGGCCAAAAACGTTACACCACAGAAATTAACGCTTCAACCGTGCAGTTTTTAAATACAGGCGCTGCTGGTGCGGAAAGAGGAGCTGGTAACTACAACAGCTTTCAAAATGGCCGCGATATGGCTGCTGTAAGCCCGTCGGCCAGTCACTTTCCACAGGCTGATCATCATCAAGGCCAAGCCTCCATCCACGACGGTCTTGATGATCTAAGCGATATTCCTTTTTAGGCCCTGAGATCATCATGTAAAACAAAAGCCTCATTTAGGGAATGTCCCTTAGCCAGGCAATTGAGGCTCTCGTCTTTGTAATAGCAGCCTGGCATAAGACGGTGTTCTGGAGAGCTGCGCGCTCCCCAG
>CALBMD010000148.1 GCA_937896265.1 uncultured Pseudomonadota bacterium | reverse complement strand
GCAGTCAGAGTGCAGCGTGATCCCGATCTCGCTCAATCGATTTTAAAGACGGCACTGAGCAAAAAAGGCATTCCTTTCTATTTAAAACAAGACGCTCTCCAATGGAAAACCTCAATCGATCAGTGGAAAGCAGCGCCGTCGCGCGCGAAAACAGAAAAAGCGATATTTGCTGAAGGTGGCCTTGGTGCAGGTAGCGTCCTTTTAGTGCCTCATAAAAGCTTAAGATCAGCTCTTTTCGCTAACTTTCTAGGACTTGCCTACATCACTTACCGGCAAGCTAGTTTGTCTTTTTTAGCGACTAAAAAAATAGAGCGCATTGCTGTTTTTCATGAGGCTGTGCGTATAGCCTTAATGCTTGAACCGCTTGGCATATCGCGTGAAGCCATTTTGAATGTCAAACCTTCGCTTGCTAAATTGGCGCCCACTGATGACAAAGCTCTGATAAAAACTCGCAATAAGTTGCAGATAGGGGTTGCTCCTGGCAGTGTTTGGGGCACTAAAAAATGGCCGTGGCAAAAGTTTCTTGAGGTGGTTTGCCATTTTTGTGTCTTGGGGCATGAAGTGGTGTTGCTTGGCAGCAAGGCTGAAAGTAGCGAAGCCGCCCAGATCATGGCTTGTGTGCCAAAAGAATTTAGCAAGCAAGTTACAGATAAAGTGGGCAAAACGGATCTTTTGGGTCTTTTTGCTGCTATTTCAGAGCTAGACCTTTTAATCGCTAACGACAGCGCTCCTATTCATATCGCTGCTGCGTATGACGTGCCGACAGTAGCTGTTTTTGGCGCCACAAGCCCAGAATTAGGTTTTGGCCCTTTGGCAACAAAAAGCAAGGTAGTAAGTATTGATCTACCTTGTCGCCCTTGTAGCGCGCATGGGCCACAAAAATGCCCCCTAACGCATTTTCGTTGCATGCGAGATCTTGGTTCAGAAAAGGTGATTGAAGCAAGCCTCTTGCTATTAGCTGATGCAAATTGACAGCAAGCAGGGTTCTGGGGGAAAGAAGCTTCGCAAATAGAGGATCCCTAAACTCTTAGCCATGCAACTGCGGTTTTCATCATAGATAGTTTCTGGCAATTTTTTTAAGAGCTAGTTTGTAAGAGCAGCCTGGCATAAGACGGTGTTCTG
>CALBMD010000147.1 GCA_937896265.1 uncultured Pseudomonadota bacterium | reverse complement strand
TGGCTTGTTTCAAGCTATGGTTTGCGCGAAGGCTTACTCATTGAGCATGCGCAAAAGAGCAAAATGCCCTTTGTTTTAGATTATGAAGCTTTTTTACAAAAAGCTCAGAAGACTTTTCAGATTGATTCAATTTTTTCTGAAAAACTTTCAATATATGCCCAGAAAATTTTAAAAGCACTTTCCCCTGTTGTTCAAGATACTATTTCTCTTGCGGAAGAAGATGCGATCTGTTTGCATTTTGCCGCTTCTTTGCATGAATGTGGCAAGCTATTAAATAATCTCCGCTATCACAGACATAGCTATTACTTGCTATTAAACTACGATTTTCCGTGCTTTTCTCAAAAACAAAGACAAACCATAGCTCTCATTACTCGTTTTGGTAGAAAGGGAGAGGCAATTTTTGGAGCAGAGGACTGTCGAGGTTTTCATGAGGAAGAAGTAAATAAGATTAATTTTTTGGCGAAAGTTTTACGAGTTGCTCGAGCTTTATGTTTATCTCGCCAATATAGTGTCGTTGATCTGAATATCAGCAAGCACAAGCCAAGTGAATGTGTTTTTCACCTTTATGTTAGCTCTGAATTGCCAAGCAGTGACTTGGATGCTGTTTGCGCAGAGCTCCTTATTTTAGCTAAACAAACAAACTATGATTTTATTCTGAAAAAGGAAATAAGATGACAAAAGTTGCATCTTATACAAATTGGAAGCGCGACATTACTGCGGTATTAAAATCGATTGAGTCAGAAGAAACTAGCATAACTATTGTCTATGGAACCTGTGATTTTTTACTATGGCGCACAAGGAAAATTTTTGAAAAATCTGGCACAAATTGGCCCCTTACTGTCATTAATGAGTCCAATTTAAATGATGAAGAAGATTTTTTTAATTTAGCTAGACAAGAGGAGCTTTTTCAAAAAAAACCGATCTATTTGGTTTGGGCTTTAGAAAAACCAGCAAAAGTAAATTTATGCTTGAAGCTGTTGCCTAGATTAAAATCTCAGACAGATATTATTATTTTTTTAAAGACCGATAACTTAAAGTTAAAAGAGCCAAAAGCAAGTCATCTTCAGCTTTTTTGCCCAAATATTTTCTTGCGAGATCTCTCAGAAGTTGTTTTAGACCTGGCCAAAGAAAGAGATTTAATTTTGACGCCAGAGGCAAAAAAATATCTCGAAGAGTGTTTTGGTGACAATGTTTTCCAAATAGAGCAAGAGCTAGAAAAGCTAGCTCTTCTGTTTGCTAAAGCGCCGAAGAAGCCTCTTAGTCTGGAAGATCTGATTCCGCATGTAGGATTTTTACGTGAAGATCATGCTTTTGCCATCAGTGAGCTTATGCTTGCAAATAAAATAGCAGAAGCTTCTCTTTTAATCGTCTCCCTTTTAAAAAGGGGCTATTCTCCTCTTGCCATTTTAACTCTTATCATTCGCTTTTTTCGCAAGCTGCTTTTAGCCAAGACATACCAAGATAAGCAACAAGTAGATATCGCGCGCACGTTGCAGCTGCCTGTTTTTATTGCTAAAAACTATGTACTTCTGGCCAAAAAATTTTCTAAATCAGATCTGGATTATTCATTGATGGCAGCCCACCGAGCGGAATGGTCTCTCAAAACTAATTCGCGAATTAATCCAGCAATAATTTTAGATGCGCTGATAACTAACTTTGCTATGAAAGCTCACTGACAAAGTTTGGGCAGATCAGCTGTTTTTCCTTGAGAGATCTTGTTAAAAGAAGCGCACAAGTTTTTTTTATCTTTTGTGCTCAAAGAGGTAACATCTAATTTATTAATCGTATCAGACAAAGATGTGGCCATATTTTTTGCTAAGCTACGCCTTAGATTTGCCGCTTGGTTGAGAGCATCAGCTGCTTTAGAACTCTGAACGTTTGAGATGATGGATGCCATCTTATCAAATTTAACCTTAATGTTTTCTGGTATTCCAGGCATGCGGGCTGTCGTTAGGCTAGCTGTTAATAGATCATTTACTAGGGCTAAAAGCATGGTTTGTGGATTCTCGCTTGGGCAAGTCTCTCCTTTTAGATCAAGCACTGAAGCGACTGATAAAGAGACCGAGTCAATATCTAAAATAAAGTGGTTAAGTTGTTCGATAGTAGTTGGTTTTGCTGTGGCGACACTAAGAGCTCTAAGCTCTAGGTTCGTTTTTTCTTTGCTTGCTGTCTTATAGTTGATGACAGAATTAAAGAAAAATCCTTCATAAAGATGCAGCATCAACCAAAGAAAGTGACTCTGTACTGGCTTTATCCTTTGCCCAGTAGTACTTTCGCATTGATGCCTGCTATCACTCTTAATGAGTACTTCTTGATCAACAAAGGGGCAAATAGCTTTTATTCCCTCAGTAGAAATCCCTAGTGTTTCAATAGAGGCTCTCGCTTTTAACGCACATTTTGGTTCGATAATTGGGTAGCTTGGGAAGTCGGTGTTTAGTGTACCAATCTGTAAAAGATCTGTTTGTGTGATACCTAGTAGGTTTTTCATCGGTAAAAATGGGTCTGTTTGATCACTGCTGCTTGCTGTCTCCGTTTTTTTATTAAATTTTGCAGCAATATCAAAAGCACTTAAGCCAAGTAAGTTCAAATAGACATAGCCTAAAAGCACCGCAGCATCTTCGGAGTTAGGGTTAATTTTAAGGGCTTTTTCTGCGTGAATGCGAGCTCTTTCATTGTCATTTAAATCTAAATAAGCTTGACTCAAACTCAATTGCACATCAAATGCTTCGAGATCAGAGGCAGGCATTGCTCTACCCAATGGATTAGAGTTTGGTCCGCAGCCAAAGTTAAGTGTTATAAATAATAAAATAAAAATTTTTACGAGCATGTCTTAATTTTATGTCTTTGGCGTAAAAATACCAATCTTATCAAAGAGCGATGAGGTATAGCTTGTGTAGTGCAATTCAAAAGAACTCAAAACATCAGTTAATTTATCAGTCATAACAGACTGTTAGTTAGAGACATAATAGAGCGCTATTTACCATGAGTTGAAAGGAATTAAGAAGTTGTTACAATATTTAAAGAGAGTTATCCGTGTTTAGGCAAAACTTGAGGCTTGGCTACCAATAAAGACATGGCGGCGTTGATTTATAAGGTATAAGGTAATTTTACGGTCGAAGGGTCAAGGTACTAGCGCGGATTGTCAAGAATTATCATATGAGGAGATTTCAGTCCATGACTTTGACAAAA
>CALBMD010000146.1 GCA_937896265.1 uncultured Pseudomonadota bacterium | reverse complement strand
AGGCGAAGACACTCTTTCCCTACACGACGCTCTTCCGATCTTGTAGCTCTTATCTGTTGATGTAAAATCCTGGGCACTAACACCTATATTCAACCCTCCACCCATCGTGCTAGAAAGGGCTAAGGCCGTCATGTTTTTTTCTACTTTTGTCGGACGCTCGGTCTTCTCTTCATTTTGCTTAAAGACAAGCGCATTCTCGCCATTTCTTCTATCGCTGAAGAAAGAAAAAAATAGTCCATCTTTTGGCGAAGCAGCAGGATTCAAGCCAAAGTAGCTTGGATCTTGTAGATCAGAGGCATGGACATTAAACATCTCTGCTGTAGCCAACAACGGAGATGTGGCAACCAACAGCAGAATAGTTAGATAGCGACAACCCACAAAAACTCCTCTTAATTAATTGTTGCACAGTCAATTTTTCAACTTAGTCAAAGCTTCAATCGATGTCAGGTAGTTGCGATAGGGTAAATAGCTTGCCCCTAAAGTCAACTCTAATACTGAACCAGCCAGATGAGTTGGGTTAAGCTGATTCGACGATCCATCTGGCCTTCCTGACGCAAAATCAATGGACAAGGAGCGTAGACCATCATCTGTCTCACCTACTACCCGAGATCCCTTAAGACCGCCGCCTAGCAGCAAAGCACCGCCAACCGGCCAATGATCTCGCCCACTCTGGCTGTTAACGCCAGGGGTACGGCCAAAATCAGAATAAAGAACAATCAATGTCGTATCTAATAACCCAGCTTCTGAAAGGCCATCCATGAACTTTTTTAGAATAAAATCTGTGCTTGTTAAGATTGGCTCAAGTCTAGCTGTCTGACTCGTATGAGTGTCAAAGCCACCGATACCAAGATTGATGCAATCACAGATGCCGCCTTTCAATAGTTTTAGTGCTAAACCAAAAGTTTGTGCCACATTGCGATTAAGACCCCTTGGAGCTCCAGCTATAAACTGACTGAGTTCATCGTCGCTAAGTTCCATCTGCTGACCAACATTAGCTTTAAATTGCCCACGGACTTTTTGACTTGCCGCTGCAAAAGCGGCTAGCCGGTCATCGTCTTTGGTAAAGTTGGTTTTCATATCATTTTGCATGCGGCTCAAGGCAGAATCAACATAGTCCAAAACTTTGAGTCGGTTCGTTGCCTCTTCAGCGGTGCTTGGAAACATACTGCGGTAAAGCTCAAGATTTTCAGCTCTGACGACTGAAATCGGCGTTTGTGCTAGGCCACGATCTGTTTGCGGTGAAGCACCTCCTGAGAGCTGGATCAAAGGAATCGTCGAGGTTCCCTGTGACGCGACAATAGCTGGAATCGAGGCGGAATTAACGATACCTGTATTACTTAAAATCCCCGTATCCATATATACAGGTCCAGCATTATGAGAGGTTGTACCCATAGCCAGACCACGCACGATCACGATATCTGAACCTGCAGCAGCTAAATTAGGTAGAAACCTCCCAATGCGGGTATTATTATCGCCTCCAGCAAGTTGCCAGCTTTGGCTGTAGTCATAAAGTAGTGTTGTGCCATCTTTATTAACCTGCTTGGGGTCAGTAACTTCTAGTAAATCCCAGCCACCACTCATATTCACCCAAACAAGCTTACGCTGCAGCGGAAAGCTTGGTGCTGCAAAAGCTTTCTTGGCCTGCAGCAACTTTGCCAAACTCATATAGGCGACCATAGAGACACCAGCTTTTAGCATTTGCCTACGAGACAAGAGGCCGACATCAGAAGGATTACAAGCCGTCATGGGAATACGAACACTTTTTGGCAAATCATCCATTATCTATTCCTTACCTTTGCTTTCACTTCTGCAACAGCCAGCAGCGGACATTTTCCTTTAGATCATAAATAGGACCCAGAAGTGGCGGACCGCTAGCACCAACAGGCATCTGGCCACTGGCCATCATCTGTACTGCCATTTGACCATTTTTTTGCCAATCTGCTTCGCTACTAAGTGAAATCAGATTTTGGCTGTTGCTTGCTACATGACAGCCCGCAGTAGCACAAGTACTTATTTTTGGCTCAATATCTGCAGCAAATGTTATGCTCTTTGCGCAAGGAGGCACAGTATTTGTCTGTGGTGTTTGGCCCAAAGGTGGAGGCGTTAAGGGGTCTGTGACCAGGGCATTTGTTCTTTCCCCTTCAATAAAATTAGGATGCGTAGCTGTAGCAAAAACTAACTCACGAAAGCTATAATTAGTCGTGATAAAATACTTAGTAAGACCAGCTCTAATCGGCGCTTCACTGGCAAAGAATTCTCGCCCAATCAACCAAGACCAAACATGCTGAACAGCGCAAGCAGCAAAGGCGTCATCTTCGCGAATAATCCTTGCAAGGTCAGCCAAGGAGGAACCATCTTTGCCACCAAAAGTGGTGTCCACTATATCTTGCAATCCGGAATAAAGCTCACCTCCTTGGCCCCAGATATGGAAAAAATCCGCCAAAGGATCAAGCGTAGCATGGCACCCTGAGCAACCAGAAGCAGTGCGAAGATTGCCAGGGTCAGACGGAAATATTTTGGGCAACTCTGCTGTAAACTGGCGACACAATAGACGTGAATAAAGCTGATTTGCCCGCGTACGATTTTTTTCATAGCGTCTTAACCAACCAAAAGTGGACAGAACACCACCTTGCTCTGGACTTTCGCCAGCATTTACCAAATGAAACCTGGTATCATTAAGAGAAATACGGTTAGCTATATCGATTACTGATTGCGGGATATTGAGCTTAGTTAAATCAAAATGATGTGACTGCCGATAAAAATGGGCAATAGCGCCATCTATAGCTGTAAGTCCAGAACGTAAGATATCCGTATAAGGGTAGTTAGCAACTACCACAGCTGTTGCTAATCCAGCGCTTTGTTTGCTTAAGCTCTTGATTACAGAATAGCGCGAATCAAAAGCTTCTGTTGTCCCCAACTCACTGTTGGCAGCTACTGTTGCATCACTATACTCAATAAAGCAACGGCTCAAATCATAACCGCACGATTGAGCAATCGAGGGACAGACCCAAGCAAAGATCTTGCCTGGATACCAAAAAGCTGAGACAGCAATCTTATCTTCTACCGCACAAGAAGACACTTGTGAGCGATCCTTCTCAGACGCCCAAACACATTCAAAACGGTTGTTTTTTCGCCCACAGATAATCTGGGCAAATTTATTGGCTTTATAATCAATATCAACTCGCATCAG
>CALBMD010000145.1 GCA_937896265.1 uncultured Pseudomonadota bacterium | reverse complement strand
CTGTCTACTTTAATCTCTCCTCCCATCAGCCGGACTAGCCGCTGGCAAATGGAAAGACCAAGCCCTGTGCCGCCATATTTTCGTGTTGTTGAATCGTCTACTTGCACATAATCTTCAAAAATGGCGGCAACTTTATCTTCAGGAATACCAATGCCGGTATCGATGATCTTAAATAGGATTTCGCAATCTAAATCTCCCCGTTTGATAAGAGATATATCGATGTTGACCCCGCCTGTGTGAGTGAATTTAATAGCGTTATTAACAATATTGATGATGACCTGGCGGATGCGAATCGGGTCACCAAAGACTAGATTTGGGACATCATTTGAAAAGTGGCTTGTCAAAAAGATACGCCGAGATGATGCTGCTAGATGAAGCATATCGACAACAGCTTGAACTTCAGTACGGAGGTTCACCTGTGTCTTCTCAATAATAAGCTCACCAGCGTCGATTTTGCTTAGATCTAGCACACTGTTGATGATATTAAGTAAAGTTTTTCCTGCGTCTGTTAGAATTTTTAAATAGCGCTTATGTTCAGGATCAAGGCTGCTGTCAGCTATAAGCTCGCCCATGCCCAATATGGCATTTAAGGGTGTGCGTATTTCGTGGCTCATATTCGCAAGAAACCGTGTCTTGTATTCAGCAGCAGCCAAAGCGGATTCGCGTTCTTCTTTAAGCTCTGTATTTAAACGAGCTAAGTGCTCTTCGCGTTTCTTGATTTCAGTCATATCAACGATAGAGACAACAATAGCTTTACCATCATTGGTATGAATGGCATTTAGACGTAATTCGACAGGGAAGACTTCACCATTACCCTTGACTGCTTTTAGGTGGCGTCTTTCGTTACTGGTAACTTTGGGGTTGATTTTTGTTTGTTTTAGTAAATTTTTACAATGCTCTTCGTCGTCAGGGCTAAGTAAATGTGGCAGCGGTTGACCTCGCAGCACATTAGATCCCATGGCAAAGAGTTTTTCTGCTTCTTCATTGATGAAGGTAATAATACCGCCAGCATCGGTGACGATCATCGCAGAAGGCGATTCTTTGACCAAAGTGCGAAACCGTTCTTCTGCAGCAATAAGACCGCGTTCAACCTCTCGCAGTTTTGCATACTGATCTCGGATGACTCCATACCGAAGCGTTCGATGCAAGTTCAAGCGGTCCAAGCGTGATTTTACCAAATAGTCGACACTACCAGCACTAATAGTGCGTTCAGCAAGATCAATATCTTCAACTGAAGAAAGAACAACTAAAGGTATTTGTGGAAAGCGTAATTTTAATACCTCAACAGTTTGAGAGCCTTCCGAGTCAGGTAGGAAGAGATCTGAAACGATGATATCAAATTGCTCAGTATCAAGTTTTAGATAGGCAGCATTTAGATTTTCGACATGGGTAACATCAAACCCGTCAAGGTCTTTCACTGTTTCAAAAAAGATATCCGCATGCTCAGGATTATCTTCAATCAACAAAACACGAATAATTTCTTTTCCTTCGATTGTCATCTACCCCTCAATATACTTTAGTACAAAAGGTAAAATAGGTGCCATTTCTGCTTGCTTAGCCTCGATAAGCTTGCACCATTGCGGTTTTAGTTCAGAGTTTTTCTGCCAAATATAATCGCGTAGAGCATCTGCTCCTTGTTGGTGACGATCCATGTCTCGTAGCAGTGAAAGGAGTGCTCTGGCGATGGAGCCGCAGTTCTTATCCTCAGCAAGAGGTACGACGATAGTTTTGATGTAGTTTTGCACTAGCGGTCTATAGGCAAAGTGCAGTGTGATGTAGCATTCGCTCCATAAGTAGGTAGTTAGGAGATTTTCACTAAACCTTCGCCATGGTGTAATAGCTTCGTTTTCCATCCAAGCTTGATAGGCATCTGTCATAGCTTTTGGCGAAAATAGTTGTTGCAAACGCTCGACCAGCTCAACACCCTTCATGGCATCTGCAGCTTGAAATAAATGCATAGTGACAATTTTACCTGTAGGCGCCATCTTACCAAGGTAAGAAGCAGTCAATTGCATCGTGTGAAAAACATACTTCAGCGGTACTAAAGATTTAACTAGTGGGTGAAGGGATGTTTGGTCTTTCTGTGCTTTTGCGAATTCATCAGCCCAAAGTAGTTCTAGCCGTTCCAGATGAATAATTTCTTCATTCTGCTGGGTAACATAAGTTAAATAGGTTAATCGTGCTGGGTCATCAAACCCATCATCGCGCAGTATTTCACCGAGTGCTTGATACTTTAGGTACCAATCAGCAACAGGATGCTTGATGGCGTATTCTGGACCTTGAGTATAAAGGATACGCTCTGTGACAATCCGGTAATCATCAGGAAAGATATTTTGTCCATAAAGATGTGAGTATGTTTTAAGACCTGTTTTCATTCCCATTCCACCCTATCTGCAAAGAAACGAATCTTGCCTTGAAATGAGGACATCACAAATTCAAGCTCTCGTTTTAATATGACAGGGCGCCCCACTACTTGCTCAAGTGTCTGAGACCTAAGGATACAAACGCCATCAACTCCAACTCTGGTATAAGCCCCATGCTCGGTTGTATTTAGTGTCTCGTTATCAAGAGTCAAAGCTTGTAGTACGTGAAGCCCCATGGTGCTTGTCCGAATGACCGGCCCACTTTTCATAGTGTCACCTTTGTTGCTATGACAGACCCGATATCGATATATATTTCACCATCACGGGTCATCAGTGGTAAAGACCGAAGCCTCATTTTTTTGGGGTTAACACCTTCACCGGAACGAAGATCGTATTGCCATTTATGAGCAGGACAGGTGATGATAGTGCCTTCGACATGGCCGGTGGATACACGGACGCCATTATGAGCGCAGCAATCATGATAAGCTTTTAGCTGGCCATCGATTCGTGTAAGAAGAATAGGCACTGTTGCTAACTCTTCACTGACCACTTCTCCCTCCCATGGTTGATGGTTGGAGTCAAGTTTTTCCCATTGCTCTGTCATCTGTTCTCACATCTATACGATCTAATAAATGAAATCCGATGTCTTTTACTAAACTTTCATCAGGCAACAGCTTGCCTTTGTGATATAACATCGTTGCATCAGAGGCAGCTACTCGCACATTGGCTGCTTTCTGCAACCTCCGTGCTATATCTTTGATAGTGTCTGTATCTTGCGCAAATACTAACAAACCCAACGAATCTCCTTGCAGGAAACCGAGCAAAGGGATCATGTTTGTTTCCTTTCTAGCCAAGGATAGTCACCACTACAAACATCTTTTCCCCATTCATCTTCATGAAGATTCATATACTGAGTCAGCATTGCCAAGAGATTGCCAGGTGCTTTACCCTCAAGAACTCGTGTGACTAAATCAGCATGTGATCCATAACGCTCAGGTTCTTGGTTATAGATATACTGGCAAGGGGCGCTGCAAAAGATATGATTGCCATGTTTTGTTTCTTCAACAATCGTAGTG
>CALBMD010000144.1 GCA_937896265.1 uncultured Pseudomonadota bacterium | reverse complement strand
CTAGGGGATAGAAAATTTCCAAGACTCTCTTTTATGTTTATTAAATCAATAATAGATTTGATAATTTTTTTCTTTTTTTCAAATAAAGTTTCTGGACTCTCACTTTTGTGCAGTACATTTTCGATATACTGAGAAACTATCATCTCCAAGTTTCTGATACTGAAGTCATAGATATATAAATTAACTGCTACCTGGAGCAGAGTTTCACTATTGATCCCTTCTCTAATCGTCGTTTGAGCTAGTATATTCTGCAAATCTATTTCCTGCTGTTGTTCTTGCTCTTCTATATCATTTAACTCCTCCTGAAGTATGATTCCTTGATTCTGCTCGACTATGCCGGCTTCTAATGCCCCAGGATCGGGAGCTTGATGCGCTAAGACTGTGAACCATGATTGCTGGAAAAGGACAGTGAAAAAAACAATTTTAGGAAGCATTAGGTGGTCCTTCATAATTTGTTATACTCTTACCAGCAGAGGCAATACCACGAAAACATCCTTCAAGGCTAGTTTCTATTTAAGAAATTTAAGCTGGGAATACCGCCTCAATAAGAGCATCAATGTCACAACGCAGATTGGCATCTAGAAAACTTTGGCTGGGGAGTTAGCTTCTAGTATCCCCCAACAAAGAGTAGGATATAGAAAATACTAACCAAAGCTGGGAAAAGTACCTGTGCGAACCTAGCAATGAGATTCCATAAACCAGTTGCCTCCTGTGCTTGTCGCCAACCTAATCCAATCAATACAGCCAAAGGCAACAAAGCTGGCGCTAAGTAACGAGCATCCATGCTGCATGAAAAAGGCTGTTTAATCGCTATGAGCACAACAAACAAAAGCTGCCACCCAAAGTAAATAAAGCTAGCTCGAAAAAGAGGATCATGCCAATTTTTTCGCCACCTCATCACCCCAAAGAGAAGGCATGCGATGACAAGTAAAAAAGCAGTTCTCATTGTAGTAATAAGAGGTGTCCAACTTGCAGGAAAAGCAAATTCACCTATAAGATAGGTAGAAAAAAGATATGTCCAGAAAGAATCACGAATCTGTCCACCGAAAGGATCAGTAGAGGGTTGGCTGAGGAATGCTTTGAAGTCAAAACCAAAAAACTTATAGGCAGTTGTCGGTACAGATAATGTCGGTGTCAAAAAGAGAGCGTTACTATAAAAAAGAACCCCCGTTTCAAGGTAGCTACGCAGCATCCAGCCAGCGAGAAACAAAGCACCT
The DNA here is from genome assembly GCA_937896265.1 of uncultured Pseudomonadota bacterium. Taxonomy (GTDB): domain Bacteria; phylum Bdellovibrionota_B; class Oligoflexia; order Oligoflexales; family Bog-1112; genus CALBMD01. The sequence continues at coordinate 2,222 of CALBMD010000144.1, read as the reverse complement.
GGCATCAAAGCTAGAGCCATTCGCAAGAATTGGCATTTATCACTTGCTAGGCGTCCAGAAGGCCCAAATAACAAGCATGAACCAAGACTCAGCCAGATAGCAAAAGCATTGAGTTTTATTGCCATAGCAAGAGCAGCTAACAAACCCAAGAGAAAAGCTTTACGCACACCTGGCTTATCCCAATAAGACAGGCTACCCATATAAACCAACATCCCCATGAGTGGTAGCATGACATCATTATTAATTCGAGCCGAGAAAAATAAATAGCCAGGAATAAGTAAAAAAGAAAATGATGCCAAAAAAGGCAAATGCGGATAACGTCTAAAAAACACCCCAGCTATCAACGCTGTTAGAAAAAAAATAACTAGTGCTAATCCTTGTAGATTTCGAGAGCTTATATGGCCGCCCCATAGCAAATCCCAGGCGAAAGCGGTGAGGTAATAAAGAGGTGGATGATAGCTTTCCCAAGATTCACCTAATAAAGGGAGGCTTCCTCGCGCTGCCATGAGTTCTACAACCTGAATATGGCCTTTGGCATCGTAGCCGCGAGTATCGTACGGGGTGTAGTATGTATAGGCTGTTGCTAAAATTAAAGATAAGACAAGGTTAATGAGGTGCTTTTGGGCAAGCATGCTGATTTACGCAGCTTCGCGAGTAGTAGCTACCTGCGTTGGCACATGACGCAAAGCTTGACCACTGCCTTCACCAGCCGCCCCAGCTTCATGGTATTCTGCATCTTGATTAACTTGCCAAACATCGTAAACGCGGCGACCAGCAATAATATTTTCTACGGTTAACATAGCTGTCATCATAGCATGATCTTGATTATTGTACTTGTGCATCCCATTACGACCAACAAAGTAGAATGTAGGAAAGCGTGATTCAATTTCATTTCGAACTTTAGCAACATTCTCCAGATAAGTGTCGCAATAGACCGGATATGCTTTAGCTTGGCGTACAACACAACCGTCAACTACATCAGATGTTTTAGCAAGCCCTATCTGCATAATCTCTTTAGTAGCAAGCTCTATAAGTTCATCATCTTTACTGTTCCACATGCTGTCGCCCTGATGACAAAAATACTCTAAACCGTAACAAACTTTTGATGGATCAGGGAGCAACTCTGGAGACCATGACTTAAAATTCTGTACGCGACCAACTTTCACTCCAGGTTCATGGATATAAATCCAATTATCATCAAACTGATCTTTGTCATTAACAACCAAGGCAACAGTGATGAAATCACGATATTTTAATCCCTGGCTGGCAAGCATAGCTTCTTTTGGCAAAGCCGGTTCTATAGCAGCTACTGTTTCGCGAATTGGAGCAGAAGATATCACTGCTTGGCCAATCACTTTATCGATAGTGCCATCTGTTCTCTTGTAATAGATCTCCCATTCTTTAGTTTCTTGCTGGTACACGAGTCGTTCAACATGACAACCAAGTTGTATCTGACCACCTAATTCACAAACTTTTTCAGCACAACGTTCCCACATCATTCCTGGTCCTAGACGTGGATAGCGGAATGTATCTATGAGTGTCTTAATGGTTTTGTTTTTATCTTTCGGCTTAGGTTTAAAGGCACTAAGCACAGCAGAGGCTAACGATAATCCTTTGATACGTTGAGCAGCCCAATCTGCTGCAATATCACGGCAATCCATACCCCAAACTTTCTCGGTGTATGTTTTGAAAAAGATCCCAAAAAGACGCGCGCCAAATTGATTAATAACCCAATCTTGAAAAGATTTAACTGGTCGAATAGGTAAAACTTTAGCCTTAGCATAGGATAGAACGCAGCGGCATGCCTCAAATATACCTAACTTCATCAAGGCTTCAAAGGGCTTCAAAGGGTATGCGAAGAACTTCCCTCGGTAATAAATGCGAGAAGATCTAGGCCTATCAAGCAGATCAGAACCAAGAATTTCTGTCCAAAAATCCTCTACTTGTTGCGATTTAGAAAAGAAACGATGGCCACCAATATCAAACCGAAATCCTTTATACACAACAGTCCGAGAGATGCCGCCTACATATTGAGGGTCGGTCTCTAGAGTGATTGTAGGAATCCCAGCTTGCTGCAAACGATACGCTGCAGTTAGCCCTGCGGGGCCAGCACCTATAATAATGACAGGTTTTGTTTTCATAATGCCTTCTTCGGTAGAGTATAACAGATCTTAACCACCTCAATTGGGCAAAAACCGCATGGTAGTATGGATTTTTTGCAG
>CALBMD010000143.1 GCA_937896265.1 uncultured Pseudomonadota bacterium | reverse complement strand
ATCTTGGATTAAACCGCTCGATTAATTTTGTCCAGTACTTTTGGGGAAGTCCAGTGCAAGGCGCGAGGATGAGCGAAACCGCAGTGTACATATTGGTACATGAGAATTCGCGACGACAAAGCAAGGCCCGCAAGGGATTAGCTTCGCGTCGAAGCACACAGCTAGAAATTCGGATCCGGTTAAATTCACCGAAGGGATTCCCTAGATGCCTATAAAAAGTCTTGTGTTTGGTCTGTTTTTTGTCCTTGTTGGTCTTAAACTTACTGGTAAGGTTCTTGACTATCGAGCAGAACATAGCTCGCGACAAATGTTTCAATTCGATGAAGAGGGTATTATTGTTGGCGCTGGCCCAGTAGCTATTCAGAAAGGAAGCCAGCGTGCTGTAGTCTTTATCCCTGGCTTGTTGCAAAGTACCCAGATTTTTCAAAATTTAGCTAAGGATCTTGCTTCGCGCATAAATGCAGATTTTTATATCCCCTTGATGCCACATATGGGGCGCAATTTAGATTCGCTGCGCAGGTTTAATAACGAGGATAACTTAGCATTTATCAAAAGCTATCTTTCGGATCTTAGTAATAAATATAATTCTCTTGAAATCATAGGTCATTCTTATGGGGCAACTTTGCTGGTACATCTGCATCGCTTGCAAGAACTTCCCTCAAACGCCAGATACACTTTTTATGCTCCAGCGCTATATGTGCCGATTAATGACATGGCGCATAAAATGCAAATTAATGCTTTCTTACTTTTCCGCAAGTACTGTGACTATAAAGCTATTGGTTGTACCTTTCCCTCTTACGAAAGCGGTGATGAAGGGGCTCGTAGCTACCTTGATAATCAGATGCTGCCACCCTATATCGTATTAGAACCAGTGTTGCAGGTATTTGATCTTGATACTGAAGAAAACCAGCGGCATTTAGCGTCTTTTCCTGAATCTCATGTTATCACTATGGCCAAGGACGACAATCGGGTTAATTTCATCGTGTTATCCAAGGTTTGTCAAGAAAATCCCCGCTGCCAATTAGTGAGTTATGATAGTGGTAGTCATGTTGTTCATCAAGGTAATAGAAGGCAGGAGTTTGCTGATAATCTTGTGCAAATAATGGAGCTTTAGCCTTGTTTGCTAAGGAAGAGGTGTTTTAGGAATCTCTGTGGTTTTTTTGCTCCCCACGGTTGAAAATCAATAGGGCTGGTATTACATTATGGCACTAGATTTATTTAAGAGGAGTTGGAATGCCCCTGTACGAGTTTGAGTGCCAAGATTGTCGGCAAATTAGCGAAAAATTAATGAAAATATCAGACCCAGCGCCAGACACTTGTGTTTATTGTGGCAAGGGTCCTTTGGTAAAGATTGTTTCGCGCAGTAACTTCGTCCTTAAAGGTCAAGGCTGGTATGAAACTGATTTCAAAACAAAGCCTAAGACAGCGAGTACTAGCACTAGCACCGAGCCAACAAGTACCCCTAAATCAGATAATAAACCCACAGCCCCGTCGGAAAAAGCTGAAACGACAGCGGCTCCTGTTGCCGCCGCCAACCCTAGTGATACAAACCAATCGTAGACCAAAGATCAATGCGCCAACGGCCATTTTCCATAGCGAGCATAGCCTTGTAAATTGTGCCGTTTGAGGTGAATTTGTAGGAAATCTTGGCTTGCGATAGGCTTAACTCTTCGGTGCTGACTATCTGGGCGCCGAAGGGAAGAAAGTCGCGGCGGTGCTGTTCAGGCATTGTCTGGTATAAAACTACAGACCTAGCTGTGAACAGATCTGGCACCAGCTCTTGGTCTGCTGGTTGGCTAGAGAGATATTCTAGACATTCAGCCAGTTCTCGACAATGGTCTGACGTAACGTAAGCTGCTCGTTGATGCTTTTCATTTAAAAATCGCTGGTAATAGGCAGCCCGTTCAGCAGCTGTGACACCAAAGACTAC
>CALBMD010000142.1 GCA_937896265.1 uncultured Pseudomonadota bacterium | reverse complement strand
TTGTGACTTCGCTTGAATCTACAGCAGCATGCCACTCCCATTCAGTGCCCTCTTCGCTAGAGCTTGTTTTGCGAAAAAACGTTGTCACCTGGTGTGATCTACCATGAGAGTCAAAGACGGTGAAGGAGGGGCCGAAGTTTGATGTTTCGGTTGTGTTATTGATATCAAAGGGCTTTTCGATAATGGGTACTCGAGAGTCAAGCTGGACATTTACCATCACATTGGTAGTTGCTTGTGGTGGAATAGTATTTGTTTCAATACGAATATCTGTTAACCGTGAGCGTAAGTTGCCTTTGGCGTCAGCCATGTATCCTTGCACACGCGAGCCAAATGAGGTGGCTAAGTAACCTTCTTTGTCAAAGTTTAATGAGCCCGATCTAGTGTAATATTTGCCAGCTGACTCAAGAGAGTTAGCAAGAGGGTCAGCAAGGACAAAGAAACCATTGCCTTGAATAGCTAAGTCTGTAAGGTTGTCTGTGACGGCAAGTGATCCTTGCGTATGAATGGTTTTCACATTAGCGAGTCTAGCACCTCTACCGATTTGTGTTGTCCCTGAGCCAGAGTTTATTTCTCGAGATAACATGTCTTCAAATTCTGTTCGATCTCTTTTAAATCCCTTGGCGTTGGCATTGGCGATGTTGTTGGCAATAACCGACATACCGTCAGCGTTGACTGCCAAACCTGTTACACCGGTATAAAGCGCTTGTGAAATACCCATAAATCCCCCTCGTCATTCGAAGCACACATGGTATGTGTTTCGATATTTCTTAGAATACCAGCTTTGGTTGGGGGGAGTTCATTTATGCAAAAATTCATAAATTTGTCGCTGGTGCGCGAAATTCAAAACTGGCGGTGTTGGCAGCAAAAATCGCTCCTAGCCGCCTTCATGCTAGGTGCTAACCTTAATCTTGACGCCTTCTAAATCACGAGTTGTTTGCGGCTTGGCTGCTAAGGCATTTGGGTTTTTTTCTTTTTCAGCTAAATAGTGCTTGTATTCTTCAGGTTGTAAAGAAGGTGAAGGGATGCCATCTTCGCGGGGATTTTCAATGACATCTTTCCATGCTACATAGAGAGTCTGCATCAAATCTTCCACATGTTTAAGGCAAGCTGGGTCATTTTTGATATTGCCCTCTATGAGTTTGTCGATCATAAACACATAAAGATTTTCCAAATCAGCGGCTAAAGCTCCGCCTGATTTGAAATCAAGAGTAGCCATTAGCTCGGAAATAATTGCTGTAGCTTTGCTTATATATTTGCCTTTCTCAGCAATTTTACCAGCTTCCATAGCTTGTGTTGCTTGTTTGATAAAGCGAATGCAACCCTCGTAAAGCATAAGAAGAATTTTTTCGCGTGAGGCAGTTGTTACTGATGTTCGTTGGTATTGGCGATATGGATTGTTCACGAACCTTTCCCTTCAAAACATAAATAATAGCTATGCTTTAGAGATCGGTGTTAGGTGATTGAACTTTAGCTGGTAGCTAGGTAGATTTTGAGCCTTTCCTAAAACTATCCCAAGCGGCGATATTCTCCCAAGCAATGGTTCGTTCTATTTTTCAGCGATGAAAGATGGGCACAAACTGCTTAACCTATATGACGGTCGCAATTTAAAAGTAACCCTAACTAAATCTTAATGTCTTCTGCACTCCCAGCTCGTGAAGAGCATCGCGACGACGATGCTAAGAGTAGAGATCTCCGAAGATTTAACAATAGTTGTCGAGAAAATTGCCGAAGTAATCTCTGAGTTTCAAAAGAAAGAATAATAAAAGCAATCAAAAATTTTTGTTGTGATTCTATTAGCGTTTTTACATCTAAAACAATTTCTCTGATCTGGTCTTTTGAAACATTTATGAAGGCATCATCAACCCAATTTTGGCTGATTTCCTTAAGAGCTGAAACAATAAAGCTCTCTATGTTTTCTGCTCTTTCACCTGGATTCCATAGATAAAGACAGCGAATGGTACGCAGAGCAAAGCAGCACCTCTGGTGATCGTTCAAAGTTGACTTGTCGGAGCGTATTCACTGCTCGATGCAGGGTTCTATTAGGATTCTCAATAAAAAGGTATTTTTCCAAGGAAAAGTTATTGAAAGCTATCCTGATGATAAACCTTTCCCATCCGAATTACGGCTAGCAAAAATAGACGAACGTTTTTACATCTTGTTACATCCCAAGATGGGAGTATTATCCATGTTATAACAGCATATGTACCAGATATAACCCAATGGGAAGCTGGTTTTGAAATAAGGAAAAAGATATGAAATGCCCAGCCTGCAAGGCCAAAATGAATGATGGTTTACAGAGCTGATTTTACGAAGGGGCCGGAGTGTAATTGTGATTGAGCAGATTCCCGCATTGGTATGCGCTCAATGCGGCGAGGCATCTATTGATCATGAAAATGCTCAAAAAGCTTATGAAATCGGTGAACGTGAAGTTGCTCGCGGGATGAGCTTGGAGTTTTGCAAGTTCCAAGCTGCTTAAGTGTAACGACTTGCAACAGAACTAACTTTTTATCTCCAATCAGTCAATGAAGGAGGTACCTATGGAAACCGTCAAGCGAAAAGTCACATGCTCACTAAAACGAGAAGAAGTGTTTGATGAAAATTACAGAACTCGCGAACAAGCGAGAAGAATTGTTTTTGATACTTTAGATTGCTGAGTCCTGAACCGATTAATATTTTGAGTAGTTCGTTCTTCCGAGGTGGAATCATGACATCTATCAAAATTAGGCTGCAGTTCTTGCTTTTAGCCATTGCAATGTTTTCGCTTTTTGGTTCTTCTTGCCGTGAGATGGTAGAAAATAGCAACCAAGGGAGCACCTTTACGTTATCTATTACCGCTCCGCCTAAGGTGAGAGCTGGCGTGGCATTTAACGCGACCATTACCATCAACAATTTAGTCGGCAAAAGCAATCTATCTTTTTCTACTAACGATCAATCACCCTTAGTGAAGCTACCAGATCTTTTAGTTATTGATGCCGTAGCCTCTTCCGACCAAGTAGATAAGACCTTTGAAGTTGCATTTACATTGGGAACAGTGACCTCAGAAACTCAAGCCATAACGATCACAGTGACCGACAGCATCTCGGGCCTGAATGACTCGATACCAGTTATCGTGGAGGCAGGAACTTCAGTTGAAAATGAAACTAACGGAGGTAATACTACGAAACGCTTTACTCTTCTGTATAGCTTTGATAAAGGCCCAAAAAGGACTGTTGTGGAAGGCCTCCTTCTTGGCACCAACGGCAGGCTTTATGGCATGGCATCTAGCATCGGAGTAAAAGACAATGGAGAGATCTTTAGTGTTGCTACTGATGGCTCAGCATACTCCGTTCTTCATAGCTTTGTAGGAAAGACTGATGGAATTTTCCCTGATGGAAGTCTCATTCTTGATACCAAGGGTAAGCTTTATGGCATGACATCTGGTGGTGGAAAGGATGGTGCTGGAACGATTTTTAGCGTTGCTACTGATGGCTCAGCATACTCCGTTCTTCATAGTTTTGGAGAAAAGACTGATGGGGTTTATCCTAAAGGAGGTCTCATTCTTGGCACCGATGGCAAGCTTTATGGCATGACGTCTAGTGGTGGAAAGGATGATACTGGAACGATCTTTAGCGTTGCTACTGATGGCTCAGCATACTCTGTTCTCTATAGCTTTTCTAGCACTAGCGGATGGTCCCCTGTAAGCCTCGTTCTTGGTGCCGAGGGGAAGCTTTACGGCATGGTCTCATACGGCGGAGAACATGGCTCTGGAGCTATCTTTAGTGTTGCTACTGATGGCTCAGCATACTCCGTTCTTCATAGCTTTACTTATTCTGCTGAGAAGCATCCTTCTGGAAAAATCATTCTTGGTACCGATGGGAAACTTTATGGCCTGACATCTATCGGTAGAGAAGGTGTTTCCGGAGAGATCTTTAGTGTTGCCACTGATGGCTCAGCATACTCCGTTCTTCATAGCTTTGCAGGAAAGACGGATAGGCTTTCTCCTGATGGAAGTCTCATTCTTGGTGCTGATGGGAAACTTTATGGCATGACGCCTAGCGGCGGAGAACATGGCTCTGGAGCTATCTTTAGTGTTGCTACTGATGGCTCAGCATACTCCGTTCTTCATAGCTTTATAGGAACTAGTGACGGACCTCCTCTTCCTGGAAGCGTCATTTTTGGCACTGATAGCAAGATACTTTATGGAGTAAAACCTGACTATAATAATGGGGGTGGTATCTTTAGCTTTAGGTTGCTTCAATAGAAGGGTAGCTTTTAGCTTTAGGTTAGGGAATACAACCATAAACAGAGCTAAGCCAATTTTTGCTAAAGTAGAGAATTATCCTTTTGAGTAAATAACTTTAATGTCGCCAAGTCTATCAATCGCAAGGTGAATGACCATAATAGAAAAATATAAGTTTTCACCATCGCGGCCCCTTTATCGGCAATTCCAATGGTCCGAGCCATCTAGTTGGTGCTATAGGCATGAAATCATTACAGCTACATGACCCAACCCAAGGGACCTCTTGGTCCCCATGCACAGCGAGCATCAGATCCTGCCGGGAGAGCTCGGCAACATGGCTAACATTCCTTTGAGTTACAGAATACCGTCGTTTTGAAGACGATTTGATCAGTGATGCTCGTGTATTGCGTGAGATTGGCGCACCAATTTTTTGGCACTATACAGGACACTTTGACAGAGTTTCGCAATGCGGTAGAAACTAAATTAAATACCGTTGCTAACTGGACAACACCTTTGGAATGCCTCTTAGACTACTTATCTTGCTGCGCAAAGCGTTGTTTTAAAAAGTCGCCTTGTCCTTTAAGAGAGGCTAGCTGTGTTTCTAGTTGTGTAAATTGTCTACGAATAGAAGACTCTTTAGTATCAAGTTGCCTTGTGCGGCGCTCAATTTCTTTATCTTGGTTTTCAATAATTGTATTAAGGCCACGTATTTTACTTTTTACTGTACCAAAGCCGGGATCACGGAAGTTTTTTAATTTCTGAGCTAAAGTTTCTGCTACACCTAAGGTATCGTGTCCACGTACAAAAAGATCTGCCACACCGTCATAGTTTTGCGATAAGGCTTCTGTAAGTTTAGCTTCATCGAGATTTAAATCACCGGACTTAGGGTTTGTTGTAATCCCGACATCAGCTAGCGTATTTATTTTTCTATCCGACCCTGGCACGGAGATAATAGCAGATTGCATTTGTCGAATGATATATTTGATGGAAGAATCACCTGATAATAGGCCATATTTACCTGTCTCTGGGTTTTCTTGGAATTGAGAATAGACGAATTTAGCGATCTCGTTATATTTTTCGACGAAGGCTTTGATGCCCTCGACAGTTTTTTCTAGATCGTGAACAATGCTAATTTGCACACGCGTACCTGGTTCAGAGCGGCGAGCAGTTAGCGAAACACCGTCGATGAGCTCATCAAGAGTATTATCTTCATCTGTCACGGGAACATCTTCAAATAGTACATCGAGATTACGGCCAGCAACCTGCTG
>CALBMD010000141.1 GCA_937896265.1 uncultured Pseudomonadota bacterium | reverse complement strand
GGCACCAAAACGATCGCACCTTTCATTTAGAATCCCTTGAAGAGTCAGGGTTTATGACTCTTACTAGCGTGTCAGGAAAACATGAAAGGTTAACATGCCACAGCGCTAGCGACTTTACCTGCGCCTATCTTGATCCAAACTTTCCCCTACTCTGCGCTGACATTGGTAATAGCTCAATAAAAATTGGCCTCTTTCATGGCACTCATTTAAGCAAAGCTTTGTCTTTCTCGCTCAGAGAATTTAATCAAGAGCCAAATACCCTTCAGCAAGCTATTACTTCCTTGCTCAAAGAAATCCCTTTCAATTTTGACCGCTGGCCAATCTATGTGTTGAGCGTCAATGAGAAAGCACAACAAGCACTGAAAACTTTTTTAGCGGCATATGGTTTTACTCTGCAGTTAATACCCAAAAAAACCTACCGTGTTTGGCATAGCAACTATGACTTGACCCAAATAGGAATTGACCGCCTGGCTACTATGGAAGCCTGGCTATCAACGTTACCACCAGCTAAACGCAGCGAACAGGCCTATAGCATCATTGTCAATTTAGGCACAGCAACAACCATTGACTGGTTACGCCAAGATGGTTACCACTTAGGAGGTACCATCCTTCCTGGCCTCGACACAGCCTTAAAATCCTTGCACCAAGCTACTGCCAAGCTTCCCCTGACAACATGGTGCGAACCACCTGCTAATCCAGCAATAGCAACAAATACTGAGCAAGCTCTGCTCCATGGAGCTGCTCAAATGACCCTTGGGGCTATCTCTCAAGCCAAGCAAACAATCAAACAACTTTATCCTGATTATAGCGAAATTTCGATAATCACAACTGGCCCACCAGGTCAGTATTTCGCTACCAAACTTGACGGCCACTACGAACCGTTTCTGACGCTAAAAGGCGCTAAAATTCTGATGGTAGGGGGCTAATCTGTGGAACCCAATGGGATGCCGAGCACAGGTTCTGTAAATAGCGGGCACTGACGAAAACCCGAAGCAAAGTGCTTGCCATATGAATTACAGGTTGGTTGGCATTATGAGTAGAAAGCCTTTACATTTTATAGGAGGTTGGCTTGATAATAGGCACTTAACTCGATCTGCTTTTGATGCATTCTCAAGTAATAATCGCGTAGGCTCGACTTTTTCCAGCAATTTTCGAATTATTTTCAACTCAGCTTCGCTCGGAAAATCTATTACGAGACCTTTAGCTTGTAATTGGGCTTTATAATTGCATACAGTTTAAGAAGCTTGTCGGTACTGAAGCGATCGATTCGGTGATTGAAGATGCGGCTTGTATCTGCAACCGTTATCCTTAACTTTTCAGCCATTTCAGTTGTGGATAGGCCTTTTTTATGAGCAAATTTCAAAATACTTTGGCAAATTTGATAACGGAATTTTGCTAGCTCATTTGCCTCAGGGTCGAGGGTCAAAAAACCATCAACCTTCTCGAGCCTTTTTCGTACTTGGACTAATTCTTTCTCAGAGGAAAAGCTCATGTCGGCGCCCTTATGCGACGGACATTAACTTGCGGACATTAACTTGCACGCCAGCTTTAGCAGCTTCCATTACTTGCTTTAATAAGTTGGCTGATACCTCTTGTGAAAGATAAGATTCACCACAAACGTCGCAAGTGTCGGCTGGTACTGAATTTACCACGATTGTTGAGCCATCACGGGAAAAGGCTACAGTCATAAATCCAGGGGAAGTTTTTCCGTGTTTGCAAATGACGCACTTCATTTTGTTCTCTCTTCAAAATTTTTAGACCATTGCTCAGAGCTTGGCTCATAAGTAGTAATGATAATGAGACTCTTATCATCAGTATTGGTGGCGACGACAACATGTATCGGTCGACCATTAACGAATCCCAGCTTTAAACAGCTCGGATATGGTTGATCGTCAGGGTAATCTTCGATCACTTTACCGCTATCCACACTGTTATAATGTCAGTTTCCGCTATATTGCGTTCAAACATCCTCTGAAGAGCATGAAACCGAAAAGCGACTTTGGGCTGCAATATGCGTTCCTCTAGAACTACCGTCTAAACACCAAAAACACAATTAAGCACTCATACATCTCTCTTGTCAAATTTGACAAGTAAATTAATTCGGTCAAAATTCGGTCAAAAACCACGTACCAATGCACCCAAACCACTTGATGTATGACCCGATGACATGGTGAGTTGGCTCAGAGCGCCTGATCCTTATTGTCGAGGCACCGGGAGCTAATTTGCGGACAGCATCCATTCCATCCGCTTTACACCTCTAGAAATTGAAATTATTGAGAAGTTGGTTGGGGAAAGGATAAAAAGAAGTAATCGTAAAAAGGGCCACAGCGGAGATCCTTCGCCTTCGGCTCAGGACACGTCTTTGGCGCTTTCGCGCCAAAGACTAATTAAACTCTGTATCGCTTAAAAACTGCTCCTCACTTCCCCATATTTTTTTAATACAGTCACTGTATTCAGCTTTCATAATAGTTGGTAATTCTTCTATTGCAGGCAGATCCATAGACTTTTCGCTAGCTATATCGATTTTGTATTTCAAACGCAGGCCTGTTTTTTTGGTAGCTCCAGCTGACCCTACAAAAATTAATCGATGAGTATCATTATCTACCGCAAAACTCGACAATCTAGTTGGAACAGATCCATTTCGAGCAAAGTCGTATTCTGATTTGAAGGAAACTTCGCATTTCGATCTTTTCTTAAAGAGGTTATCTCCAATGATAGGGAGATCCTTAGTTGCTGTCTCAAATGGTATATCA
>CALBMD010000140.1 GCA_937896265.1 uncultured Pseudomonadota bacterium | reverse complement strand
GTTGTCTCAACCGTCTTAGTTGGTGGTGGTGCTGTTTGGGAGTGGTTCGTGGCTGTAGGTTCTTCAGCTCTTTCTTTGGCGACAGGCGATGCGGCAGGGACTACAGCGCTTGGAACAACATCACCAAGAATAACCCCATTACCATTACTTGATTCAGTAGCAGCGGCGGCAACGCTCGGAACGGTTATAACTAGAAATGGATCTTCTGCGTTGCATTTACAAACGCCACTGCCAGTTATGAATGGTCAGTTTGTTCATGTTGGTATTAGAACGCTTCAAGTAACCGCTGCAATAACTTCAGGAACGATTTCAGGTGGTATTGGGTTTGGTGGTGTTTGGGATTAACTATGGCAAGAATTAACGCAATCAACCTAAAATCAGATGCATTTAAACTGCGAGTGCAAGATGCATTTAAGCAAATATATAAAATACCTGTAAACGAGTTAGGGGACCCCCTTTATACTGATGAAGGGTTCGTAGAGCACTGCATAAAAAACTACATTAAAGACATCGTTAAAGCGGCAAAGAGCCAAGAGAGAGCTAAGGCTCTTCTCTTACTTGAGCAGGATGAAGATTTATTTGAGTAGCGATTATGCTTTGGATGTTAAGACCATCGTTTGGATCGTCACAGGCTCCGGCAAATGTGCGCGATAACGGATGGTATGTTTACGACGAAAACGATCCGAAGCCGAGGAAGCGTAAGAAAGGCAAGTTTCTAACCGTTCAGGAAATCGAGGATAACAAAAGATTAAAGCGACAAGAGGACGAAGAATTAATTCTATTACTACTGAAAAAGGACTTTGACGCATGACGATTAAGAGCAAGATCCACACCTACGGAAATAAAAACGAATCAGAATGGCCTCCAGCTTTCGGAAGTAGGCAATCGGGGCCGATGTACTATTGCAAAGAGCGAAAATGCATGGTTGAGGGCTATCCGCCTAATCCTAACAATCATTTCGGCACAGCTCCTATGGTGATATTCGATGAGATGCCGACGACGTATCACGAAGCCGCAGGGCAATCGGTTAGTTCTCGAAAAGAATGGGAGCGCTTAGACCGAGAAACAGGCGCGATTACCTTTGGAAGCCTAGAGGAACCCAAAAAGCATATACAAAAGAACGTCAAAGAAGAAGAGAAGGCGCTTAGAGATGATAGGCGCAAAGCCTCGTTAAACGCTTACCAAGCATACAAGGAGAACCCCCAAGAGGTAATCCAGAAAGTAGAGAAGCAAACAGAGCAACAGATGAAAACGCTTGAGAAATCAGGCATTGATATAAACGCGATAAAACATGGAGTTATTGCAAATGGAAAATGACAAAGCAAAAATAACGGTCACTGAAAACGGCACGTTCGTAGGTGTAGACCCATACGAAGAGATCGTTTTAGGCGGCGCAGATTCACAAACGCAAGATAAGATGAAGCAAAGGTTATTAGAGTTTGCGAGGGAGGCGCAAGTAGATATACATTGCTCGTTTCCCACAACAGAGGGCGCAACCAAAGGAGGTGTATTTTTAACCTACGAAGATGCTCTAAAATTGATTTCTTGGGCAAGAACAGATGCGGTTTTAAGTTTATAAGGAGATATAGACATGGAAAATGATGATACAATTCAAGACGTAGTAGCAGGCGGTGAATCTATTGAACAGCCAATAGCCGAGCCAACACGACAAGAAGCGCCAGAGCAAAAAGGTGAAGGTCTTAGTAATCGGGAGGCACTTCAGCGAGCTATTAGCGAAAAGCGAGAGCCAGCTACCCTCGGGGAAGAAAAGAAGGAAGCGCTTACCGATACATCAACCAAAACTGAGATTAAAGAGGCTGTTGCTGAATCGCCAGAGCCCCCATCAGAGTTTAACAACCAAGAAAAAGACGCTTGGAAAAAAGGTGACATCTCAGGCATTCAAAAAGCTTTCAAACGACTCAGCGACAGCCGAACTAAGGAAATCACACGCGCTCAGAAAGCCGAACGGGAAGCGGTGGAAAAAGCTAAACCTTGGCAGCGTCTTGGTGAAGTAGCGGAGCCATACATAAAAGCACAGGGCGATCTCGGAGTTACTCCGGATGAAGCAGTGATCAGGGCGCTAGCGCTAGTCAATGCAATGAAAGCAGAGAACAAAAACCCAAAGGTTATAAAAGAAGAGCTGAAGAAAAACGGCATTGATTTAGATGCTGAAGGTTCAACTTCTACAGACCAATCAAAATTGGATACTTTACAAAAAACCGTTGATGCCTTAATAGAAGAGAGAGAGGCGCAAGTTTATACACAAGTTAGAGGAGTTTTCTCTAATGCGTTTGATAAGCTAGCAACTCAAAAGACACGGACCGGCGAACCAGTTTTCCCTGATTTGTTTGATGCAAGCGAAGCAGGGCAACAGTTTGCCGCCGACATAGGATCTCTCACTAAAGACCCCAGATTTGTTCAAGGGGTCACGCGAAGATTCCCCGACGCTGATCACAGCGTTCTCATTAGAGAAGCCTATAAATACTTAGGCGGTCGGGTATCAGGCGAAGCAGTGACAGTCTCCACGAATGATCAAAAGCATGTAGAAAAATCGAGGCGAGCAGCCGCGTCAACACCTGGAAGGGTTGCGACACGAAATGACTCCTCGAATCTGACAGGAAAGCTCTCAAATAGAGCGGCCCT
>CALBMD010000139.1 GCA_937896265.1 uncultured Pseudomonadota bacterium | reverse complement strand
GGAGCTTTTCTTAAAGGCACTACTGCGGCTAGATTTGATTTTTATCATAGAGTCTGAAGCTAAAGTGAGCAAATATCAACTTACACCTTTATCTCTTCATTTGACTTGTGAAGCCTTTGCTTGTCTTTTTGTCAATACGTTCTCCGAATTAACTCGGTTTCAAAGCATTCCTTCCAGCTGGCAGGCATCGCTGATTAGCAAGACAAAAGATAAAGAGTTCATTTGGCAGCTTTTAGACAGCAAAGTAGTATTTCATCCTAAGGTGTTAGATGCAATTAGCTTAAAAGTTAATGAGTTAGGTGACTTAGATCGTATTCGCACGTATGCAATCCAAGGTGCTAAAAAAGCTGTAACTCCTAATCTTAGAGTTTCTTTTGTCGAGTTTTTGCAGAAAAATTTTAGTATGGAAGAGAATGTCTCGATTTTTCTCGATTTGCTTGAACAAGACCCTTCCGCGCTGGTGCGCCAAAAAGTTGCTGACCATCTAAGTCGCGCTTGCAATTGAAATATAAGGCACTAATTCTAATAGACTATTTTGCAAAATAGTTACTTTTTCTAAAGTCGTTTTAAAAGATACCGAAATTTCATTTGAGCTGTAGCCAAAAAAGGAAGGTAAATTTGGACGGTAAACAAATAGTAATGGCTGTTGTTGATGAAAAATCTTTAATCTCGTCTTTAGACCGTAGCGGCTATCGCGAAGTTGGTATTAAAGTCTTACCAATTGCTGATTTTAAAGAGCTAGAAGGCATCATTTTATCTCGACAAGTTGATGTTGTTTTGCTCAATGATGATTATCAAGAGTTAAAGATGAGTCAAGCAGTACCTCGCCTAAGAGGCTTGCAAAAAGAGTTGCTTTTAGTTGCAACCACAGTTTCGCTTAGCGAAAAAAGAGAAAAGGAACTAGAGAAATTTAATCTTGATTTAGTGATTGAACAGCCGATTCCAAAAGCTTATTTTATTGAACAGATTAAGCGACTTTTGTCACAAAAAACGCGAAGTGATTTACGAATACAGAGAAATCTTGGAGATGTTACTTTTGAGATTGAAGGAAAATCGAGAAAGCTACCTATAGCTGATCTCTCTAAGACGGGTATGCTTATTCAAAGTACTGATGAATTTGTTTTAGATATGGAGATAAAACTTAAATTCACGCTTCCTGGCGAAGCCAAGGCGCTTAAGTGTTTAGGAAAAACTGTGCGAAATGTTCAAGCTTCTAAGTTGCAACCTGATAGAACCACAGGTGTGGGAGTTCAATTTTTACAATTTGAAGGCCAAGGAGAACGTCAGTTACAAGAATTTTTAGAACGAGAAAATCTAACTGACATTCAGCTAAAATATTATCTCTAGATTTTTTGTAATTACTTTTCGTTCGCATTATCTTCCGATATTTTCGTTGCTTCTTGGATAGATACCACATAAGAGCCATGTTTTCTTTTTCCCAAAATACCGACGCCCGCCATATCTTGCTTTAGCATTACTAAACTGCCGCCAACATTAATATTGCAATTAGCATAGACGGTCTGGTGGACAAAGATAATGGTATTAGGATCATAGACTAGACGCGATTTAGCATTTGCTAAATGCTTTTCCATTTTTTCTATAGTGAGGCGAATTTTTTGTAGTCGCCCTTGATAGTAATCTTTTCGTTGCTGATGTTTGGGAGTCATTTGAGTTTTAGTGCGGCTCATTACCTCGCGTAGTGCTACGCGGTCATCTGCTTGCTTAGCAATCAATTTTTCTAGTCTTTCACTGCGAATTTTTACTGAGAGTTCTATTTTCCAATCAACCCCAATGTTGATCTGAGTGATATTGCCGTGTTTGAACCCTAAAAAACCAGTATTCAGATTTTCGCGGCAACTTATTGCTCCTCCAGCAACAACGCCTGTTTGATCGTCTTTAATGGAGATACTACCGCCGCAAATAATCTTGGAATTAATGATGATGCGTTTTGCTGTTAAATCGCCACCACATTGAAGTATTGTATTTTCAATGAAATCAGCGCTAACATCCCCTTTGACATAAATCCAACCATTGTTGCCAGCAGTTATTCCAGATTTAACTTTTAGATTGCCGCCGCAGCGTACAAAGGCGCCTCGTATGTTACCGTTTACTGTAAGATCACCAAGCACTTCTACTTTGGCACCAGAATCGATTGATCCGGTGATTTCAACAGGGCCATCAAAGATGATATTGCCAGTTCTGAGATTTACATCTCCTTGATGGACCATCACTTTGCTTAGAGAAATTGATGTTTTTTCAACAATAGGAATGCCTTCGCTAATAGCATAAAACTTGCCACCAGCTCTAGCCTCTATGCCCTCGCCAATAATCGCGTTAAGTTCTTCATTAGGCTCGCCCTCAAGGTCATTTCCAAAAACATCTTTGCCAACGATTGGGGCTTCTTTGTATTTTATAATAGCTACAAGTTGGCCAGGTCTGACGATAGCTTTTTGCTGCATATTACGAATGTCTACTTTGTCATCTGTATTTGTAGGTGAGGTTTCTTTTGGATTTTCAGCAAAAATGGGATGCAAGTATGGCTTTGTACCACGTTTACTTTTTGATCCTTCTGCTACCAGCTTACCGGTAATATCTTCTCCAGCAGCTAAAGTGGCTATGATATCGTCAGCATATTTTGCAGAATACTCTTCAAGAATTCCATTTCGTCTAAGTTCGTTTGTAACCCATTCTCTATTCATTACAAAACTTCGATCTTTAAAAAGGTTCATGTCAAAACTTTCCACAGTGGCCTCAAAATTGTCATTTGAAAATGAAATATTGAGTTTACCTGCTCCTGGGTAAGCGGTATTGAAGACTTTATTCTGAGCAGGCTGTGGTTTTGGGCGAATTGCTGTCGCAGCAAGTAGGCAAACCGGCAAAGAGAGGCCAATTTTCTCAGGTCCTTGAAAAATAGAAGCAAGATAAGTTGAAAACTCCTTTTTTTGCATATAAAAGGTCATTCCCAGCTGAGTGCCAACTTTTTTCACAGCATCGTCAGTTATATCTGCCATTTTTTCAGCGCCAAAACTAACATAGACCGCCATTAAATCGCGGATAAGCAAATAGACTTCTTGTCTGGTTTTGTTAGCGACAATAGAATAAGCCTTAGCTGTTTTATCTGTTACAAGTGGCGGCAAAGCAGTCAGGGAAAGATTTTTGACTTCAAGACCATTCATCGCTTTAATAATAGCGCCATGAATCTGTGCAGGATTAGCAAGTTCTTTGATACCCAGCGCAGCGATTTTTTGATTCACATAATAAATAATCCATTCAAGTCGCCATTTTCTCAAATTATGCTGAGGGCTTGTAATAGAAATATCTGCAACCACTTTATTTGCAGAGGGGAAAGTGAGTGTGATGCCTTCAAGCTCAGGAGAGCCTTCTGCAAGGGTAAAAACAACTTTTTCATCAGGTTTTAAAGTAGGATGCTTGCGGATCATCTCCCATGCTTGGCTAAACTGCTCACGGTAGACGCTAAATTCTGCAATTTCACCAGCAGCTTTAACAGCTTCCATCTTGCTTTTTGCGCGCTCTAAAAGATCAAGAGGTGCTTTTTCTTGCGCAAGACAGATGGGTTTTGTTAGTTCAGCTTTTACCCGGTATTGAGCAGCCGTGTATGATAATTTAACGAGATCCTTTGACAAAGGCCATCCTTATGACAATGTAGTTTGCTACTTTAACATTATCGGTATGACAAAATAGAATTTAAGGAATCAGTTAATATTTTCTTTGTGTGCAATCAAAGCTAGTTGACCACAAGCTGCAGCAATATCTTGCCCTTTGGAATGCCTTATCATTGTCGGGATTTTAGCTTTTAGCAAAACTTGCGAGAAAAGTCTGATCTGTTCGGCGCTAGGGCGTTGAAACCTTGAGCGTTCAAAGCTATTAAAGGGAATGATATTTACTTTTGCAGGAAGTAGAGACAACACCTCTTTGAGCTTGACAGCATCCTCAAAGCTATCGTTTAAGCCTTCTATTAGAGTGTATTGAATAAGAATTTTCTTATTCGCCTTGCGAGCATACTCGCCAAGATAGGAAATGACTTTTTCTAAGGGATATTCTTTGTTGATTGGCATAATTTTGCTGCGTTTTTTATCGTCAGCTGCATGCAAAGAAAGGGCTATGCCAACATTGGGGTTTTTAGCACAAAAGGCAACAATTCCTTCGAGGTGACCAGCAGTAGATACTGTGATTTTACGCGGCGCCAGATTAAAAGCCCAAGGATCTGTGAAAATTTCCAGGCTTTTTTCTATATTTGCCAAATTATCCATCGGCTCGCCCATACCCATAAACACGATGTTTGTTATCTTGCTATCTGGGCTAAGAGAGCAAGACTTTAACCATTCAGGTTGGCTTAAAAGAAAACGATTAGCGCTGTGTACTTGGGAGATAAGCTCAAAGACAGTTAAGTTTCTAGTGAGGCCCATGCGTCCAGTATCACAAAAGCTGCAAGCTCTTTGGCAGCCCACTTGGGAAGATATGCATAAGGTAAGTCGTCCTCTTTCTGGCATGAGGACAGATTCAATTTTTTGGCCGTCTGTTAGGCGATAGAGGATCTTAATCGATTGATCATCAACAGACTGCTTTGTTAATGCAATCGTTAGGTAATTCTCTTCTTCAGCCGCTAAAAGAGCTAATAAGGCATTTGGCAGAAAGGATCGATCAAGAGATCTTTGTAGTCTTTCTGGTCGATACAGGCTGCTTAATACTGAGCGGCAGTGGCTTTCGGCAAAACCTAAGCTCTTAAGGTTGTTTTTTATTTCATTGCGGGTTTGGGCGAAAAAGTTCATAGCCCTGAGGATAATAGGCGAAAACCTACATCAATCCTAGTCCTTTTTATGGCGATTTTGTAGTGTTTCAGCAAGCGTATTTAGTTTTGCTACTAAGTCTTGTAGTTCATCCTTAGAACGAATGGAAACTCGGGAGTCGTATTCGCCTTTGATGAGACGGTCGAGAAAACGTTGGATAGAGATAAGAGGCCCATAATAGCGGTGGGTTAGTTTAAACACGATGTAAAAGATGACGCAGAAATAGGCGATGAAAAAGAGAACTAAGCGCAGAGCATTTTTATAGAAAACATCGTTTAATACCATGTCCCATTGCTTGTCGGGATTAATAATTTGGAAAATTTCCATGACATGGGCGTATTGTTCAATGAAGGAGTTAACAAATAAGACAGAGGAAATACTCAAAAATACAAAGGAAATGGCTATCATATAGATGCCAAATTTGATTTGTTTAAATGGTTCAATTAGCAAGGAGCGAATATTTCGGTCCTTTGTTCTGTCTTTATCAGATTGTTGATTCACCATATCCCTCATTATTTTCTAGTGCTTTGATAGACTTCTCGGAAAACTCAATTCAGTTCTTAACTAGTTGCAATTTGCTTACTACTAGTTTACAGTATTAATCCGACATTTTAACGTTTCTTATTGGAGATACATCGTTGCACGGTTCTAGACATAAAAGAAAGCACGCCAAAGGCCGCCGAAAAGTTGGGCAGAAAAAACGACGCATGATGAGAAAAAGAAGAAGTCTAAGAACTAAGTAATCTTCTTTTAACAAGGCTAAAAAGACTTTTACTCGACCTTAACAGGTTGTGTAGTAGTCTTTTTGCCATTTTTTCAATTAAAATTCTTCAATCATTTCAGTCGCTTACATTAATATGGCAAAATATGTCATATTAATGTTTGGCCAGCCATTGTTTTGCACTTAAATCCTCTTATATACTATTAAGCATAGGTTCAACTAGCATTCTACAATTCATAACCATCGAGGTTTCAAGGTGAACTATAGCGAAGCCGTGACCCTTGGTCGTGCACGAGGAGCTGAATCCATGATTGATTTTATCTACAAGCTCAATGAGGTTCTTGCTTCTTGGCCCCATGGTTCCCGTTGGTCCATGGCTCAGCTATCTGAGGCAACGGAGACTTCGATGCCCCATGTTCTTCAATACTTGAGTGAAAGCTTGGGGAAGGACTTTGATATCAGCGGTCAACTTACTCAAGATGAGGCTTCTGAGGTTGCTGAATTTCTTGGTAAAAGATTTCGCCCTCAAATTGAAGAGAGAGAAAGAAAATTATCGAGAAAAAGAGCTGAAGCTCTTGAGATCTATGATCGTATTCAAGACAGGGTGAGAGTGATCCAAGCTTCAGGGAACTGGCATCATGCTTTTCGCACTTTAAGCTATTTTACTGGGCAATATGGCGATATTCTACCTAATGAGGTCGTCATTACTCTTTGCTCGGATACAGTTCGTGCAGGAATTAAGTCTAAAGCTAACATTCAAGAGCTTGGCCAATGGCTGCAAAAAGCTGTTGCGATTGCTCTTGGTTTTCATTCAAAACAAGGTATTGAAGAAGCTTTGGATTTGATAGATGCTTATGGTGAATATTTTTTTATAGAAGACTCTGGTAAGGGACCCCTCTTGCTCGGTAATATACTGGCTGTTTTGGAAGAACCTGCAGCCCGTTTTGAGCTGTGGGAAGAATATAAATCGTTAGTTGGTCAGTTGTACCCGGCTAGATAGCTGGAGAAGCTGGCTGGCTAGTACAGGGCCAAAAATTGCCAACAAAAATTATTTCGAAAAGAAAAACCGCTAATATCTCAGCTAAAAGTCACACCAATAGAGGAAGCAGTAAAACAAAATTGCCCCGCTCATTGAGTGTCCGCGATGTTTTTTTACCATGTGCAGTCACTGATTTGCGCTTTAAGACCACAAAGGAGCTAAAAGGCTCTGATGAGATCATATCGCAAAAAAGAGCGGTTGATGCTCTCACTTTAGGTCTTGGTATTGATAGACCTGGATATAACATCTTTGTTGCGGGATTTTCGGCGACAGGTAAGACGAGTGTCATTCGCAATTTTCTTGAAAGCTGGTCAAAAGAAAAACCCAAACCTTTTGATTGGGTCTATGTTTTTGACTTTGAAAACGCAAGCAACGCTCAATCTATTAGACTAACTGCTGGCATGGGCAGCTTGTTAAAAGAGCTAGCTGAGCGAGCGATTAAGGATTTGAAGAAGGAAATTCCTGCCACTTTGCAAAGTGAGCTCTATGAGAATTCAGTCAACGCCAAGCTATCAACAAATAATGATAAGCAGTCGCGTAAATTTAGTGAGCTAGAAAAAACTGCTAAGAAAATGAATTTTCAGATTCGTTCTACTAGAATGGGTATTGAAACGATTCCTGTCTTAGAAGGGCGAGCGCTTACTGAAAAAGAGTACAACAAACTCTCTGATAAAGAGCGAAACAAGATAGAAGAGCGTAGGTCTCATCTTGAACCTAGAGTTTTGGCTTTTGCCCGCAGTGTTCGCAGCTTAGAAATCGAAGCCAAAGACTTTGTTAGTGGCTTGCAAACAAAGTTTGTTAAAGAAGTTGTTGATCAAAAGTATGCGCTAATTTTGCAAAAATTTAAAGCTTTCCCTGAAGTGATAGCTTATTTGGAGAAAGTCAAAGCAAGTATTTTAGAGAATCTAAGCGATTTTTTTGATGATGAACTTATAGAAGAAGAAGCGGGCCCTAACTTTGCTCCTGTGATGGATACAAAAGATAGACTTAATAAGTACATGGTCAACCTTTTTGTTGACAATGCTAAATCAAAGACAGCGCCTGTCGTCGTTGAGCCAAACCCCACTTACTATAATGTTTTTGGTAAAGTAGAGAAGAACGTCGAACATGGTATGTTTTTAACCGATTTCACTTTAATTAAGCCAGGTGCTATTCATTTGGCAAATGGCGGTTATCTTGTCTTGGAAGCTAGCGATCTCTTTAAGATGCCTTCCGTTTGGGATACCTTAAAAAGAGCGCTTCGTGCCCGTAAGGGTTTTATTGAAGATATGGGTGAGCAATTTTCGCTGTTTCCTACATCAGGAATTCGAGCAGAACCCATACCTTTGGATTTAAAAGTTGTTTTGATTGGGACGGATGATGTTTATCATCTCCTACAAGAGTACGATCATGAGTTTTCGAAGCTGTTTAAGATAAAAGCGGATTTTGATAATAAAATGCCGCGCACAGCAGGCAATTTGAAATCCTATGTTTCTTTTGTTGCCACCCGCTGTCATAAAGAAAATCTTCTTCATTTTGATCGCTCTGGAGTAGCAGCGATTGTTGAATACGGCTCAAGAGTAGCCGAAGATCAGCAGTTTTTGACGACTGAGTTTACACCTATTAAAGATTTAACCATCGAGGCTGACTTTGTTGCCCGTAGAGCCGGCAGCAATCTTATCAAAAGAGCACATGTTGAAGATGCTATTGTAGAGCGTCTTAAAAGACTTAATCTTTTTGAAAACCATATGCTTGATATGATTTCTAAAAATGAAATCATAGTCACAGTAGACGGTCGAACAGTTGGGCAGGTAAACGGGCTTGTTATCTATGACCTGGGGGATCACTCCTTTGGCAAGCCAGCGCGTATTACATGCACCGTCTATGTTAGCGAAGATGGTATTGTGAATGTTGATCGTTCAAGCAAACTCTCGGGTAACATTCATGATAAAGGACTTTTGATCTTAACGGGGTTTTTAAATAGCTTTTTAGCAAGAAAGTCAGCTCTTGGGCTTTCTGCTAATATTTGCTTTGAGCAGTCTTATGGCGTCATTGATGGAGATAGTGCGACATTAGCTGAGTTGGTTGCTGTGCTAAGTGCTATGGGTGATATCCCGGTGGACCAAAGCTTTGCTATGACAGGCAGCTTAAATCAGTTTGGTGAAGTACAAACCATTGGTGGGGTAAATGAAAAAATTGAAGGCTTTTGCAACACCTGCGCTGTTATTGGTAAAAAGAAAGTCTATAAAGTCATTATTCCAGAAAAAAACTGCTCAAACTTAATGCTGTCAAAAGAAGTTCGAGAGAAGGTTCAGTCTGGCTTTCTTGAAATATATCCAGTGCGCTATTTTTGGGAAGTTTTTGAGCTTGTGACGGGTGTGCCTTTTGGTGCTTTGTCTATGGGCCAGAGATCTTTCACTAAAGGCTCAGCTCTTGAGAAGATCTCCAAGAGACTCGATGCTTTGGCACAAGAGGAAGTAGCGCGGCATGAAAAAAGTGAATCTCACTCCCACTGATACTTTCCAAGCTCTTGGCAAGAAACTAAGAGCTAATTTGTAATAGCAGCCTGGCATAAGACGGTGTTCTGGGGAGCTGCGCGCTCCCCAA
>CALBMD010000138.1 GCA_937896265.1 uncultured Pseudomonadota bacterium | reverse complement strand
TAAGATCCTGGCATTGACTTCTCTTCTTTTTAGTTTTAAAACCTACTCATGCGCCAAGATTACCCGCATGCTTTTTCGCAATCCGGCCACATCCAACCAATGCGAATTTCAACATCTCTACTCCTCAAAAGGCTATTTGTCTTAAATGCTTAGGCTATTTCTAAAAAGTGACGCGATATTTTGCTCTGAGAACTTACTTAATACCCGGTCGAATGTAACCTTATCATGCTTCTTCTCGTCTAGCCATTCGACAATTTTGGCAGCATATTTATCAGCCTGATGGCTGGAGGGGATCTTGCAAACCTTTTGGAATTCTTCACCTAGAAAATCAAAATAGGGAGATGCTGAGTCAGGTGATGCAACAATGGGAATTTGGGCTTGGATAGCATCTAAGATTTTATTTTGTAGTCCGGCGCAAGAGTCTACGGGACAGATTAGGATATCGGAGTTTGTTTTGATTGTCTGGATGATATCTTCAGGGTAGGAGTGTATTTCAAAATTTTGAATTTTCTTACATAAAGGAAAGATTGCTTCGGCGTTAGAGCCGATAAAAACAAACCGAAAAGGTTTGTTTGTCATTCTTGCCAAGGCAGGGCGTACTTCATCGAGTAGAAATTTCGCACCTCGGAGATTAGCTTGGCTTTTAAAATTGCCAGAAAAAGCTAACCGAGTTGCTGCCCCTGATTGAGGTGTTAATAATGAATTAGGAATAACAGCTACATTAGGCGGACAGTCAAGAAAGCGCCAGTCTGACGCAGAGATCATTGTTGCTGAACGAAAATCGTTCACAACCGTTTTTTCATAAGCTAAGAGCTTGCGGCGTTCAAACAAGCAAATTAAAGACCATAGATTGAAGCTGAATTTAGCAAATCTATAATAGTTCAGTGAAATGGAGTCTGTCATTTCAAGATGCCAATGGCATCTATCGGTTTTAGGAACCATTTCTGCAAATCTTACCAAGTGACAAATTTTAATCGAAAAATTTTTTTCTTTGCTAAGTTTTATCAGCAGCCTCTTAAAACGAGGCTGAATGAACATTCTGGTTTGAATAGGATAGCCCATTAGGATAGCAAAAATTGTATTGATTAGTGCCCAAAAATAAGAGAAACGAACAGTATGAATGCTCGTGTCTGAGTTTAAGGTTGTAGTATCTTGTTTGCCGTAACAGACGATATGAGTTTTAAAGCCTGCTTGCTGCATGATTTTCATGTATTCTAGAACACGGCGACTATCTCCCCCGGGGCAGGCAAGAGGATCTCGTCGTGTGATAATTAGACAATCCTTTGGACTATTCATAATCTTTATGGCTCGTAGTATCGTTGGTTTCGGCTTGAAAGACGACGCAATTTTCTATAACGTGATCCTAGCACCTATCTTTTGAGCTGCCAAATAAAAGAATTGTAGGGGTTGCAGAGACTAAGGGTATTTGATGCAAAGCGTATTTAATTCGATTTTTCTCCTTGCAACTTCGCTTGTTATTTGCTTGTTGTCTATGCCAGTCGTTATTTTTGTCTCAAATAAACTCAATATTCTTGATGGACCTAGCAGAGAAGGTTTGTCTCGGATGAAGATCCATGCTGCTCCTGTATCGCGGTTGGGCGGCATCGCTATGTTAATTTCTTTTGCAATAGCTGTGCTCGTTTGGGGTGATTGGGGGCAATTGCGATTTATCTATCTTGCATCTTTCGCATTCTTTGCTGTCGGTTTTTTAGATGATATTAGACCTATTCCAGCAAAAGTGCGTTTGTGTTTGCAGGTTGGATTTAGTTGTTGTGTTGTCTTGATTGCTGGTCTGCGCTTAGAAACTTTGCTTGTTTTTGGTTATCAGCTAACGCTTGATCCTTTTGTTAGCACTCTTTTGAGCGTCTTTATTCTTGTAGGGTCTATAAATTCTATTAATATGATT
This sequence comes from uncultured Pseudomonadota bacterium, assembly GCA_937896265.1. Lineage (GTDB taxonomy): Bacteria > Bdellovibrionota_B > Oligoflexia > Oligoflexales > Bog-1112 > CALBMD01. The sequence continues at coordinate 7,240 of CALBMD010000138.1, read as the reverse complement.
GACGGAGCTGATGGTTTAGCTGGTGGCATCACTTTAATTGGCACTATCATGCTAAGTTATCTCCATTTTTTTACTACTCGCGATCCTTTTGTGCTTTCATTACTGACGCTAGGTATCATGGGCTCTATACTAGGGTTTCTTCGCTATAATACCCATCCAGCTTCTGTCTTTATGGGAGATGGAGGTAGCTATTGGCTTGGGTTTTTAGTTGGGACTATTTTTATCATCACCTTAGGCGGGGGAGTGCTTGGCTCAAATGGCCAGATTGTATTTAATTCTCCCGCAAAAGTTCCTTTTATATCTGCATTGCTATGTATTGGGATTCCTGTTATTGACACATTTGCTGTGATTGTTGATCGGCTTTTAAAGGGCAAAAGTCCCTTCAAATCTGGACGCAATCATTTTCATGACACCTTAATTGCTTTTGGCTTGGATCAGCGACGAAGTGTTATTACGATTTATTTTATCGCCTTATTGCTTTCAGCTATTGGTACAAGTCCTATACTTTTCCCTAAATATCATCTTGATGCTCTTCCCTATTTGACGGCTCTAGCGGTATTTTTATTTTTCCTATTTGGTAAACGATCTACTCACTCTGAGGCTTTTCGTTTGACAACCTCGCAATCAATACAAAAGGTTGCCACTTCCAATTTTTTTAGAAGATCGATGAGAGGCTGGGCAGCTATTAATCGATACTTTGTCTATTTTTTTCTTGTTATTACCCCTTTGTTAGCTGGGCAAGTACCAAAAGAACTCGGTGTGATAGCTGCTGTTATGGCTGGAGTAATTTTTTTATCGATCTTTTTTCCAGCAAGCCGAGACGATTTTATGCATTCAGCGCTTGTTGCTCTTACTGCTATTGTGATCCTTTTAGCTGTTAACTATAATGTCATGGCGGTTCAGCTGGAAGGGAAACGTTTTCCTCTGCAGCTCTATTATAATAGGCTATATGTTGGTTTTAGTATTAGTTTAGCTTTGTACTTGGTGCCACTTTTATTCAAGCGGTATTTTATCGCTACGCCAACAGACTTTCTCTTAGTATTTATCTCTCTTTTAATTTTGATAATACCAGAGCCTTGGCAATCAGAATATCGATTGAGCGTAATCAGTGCTAGATCTTTAGTCTTATTTATCGCGCTTAGGACCTTTGTTTTTAGCCATAGTTCAGTAATTAGGCGGTGTAAATTAGCGACTCTTGTTTCGCTCTGCTATGTTGCTCTTAATGGTTTGCTTCAATTTCGGATACTTTACTAGCAGATCTGGCATCGTGTTTTTTTTCTAAAATTTGCTCATAGACATTGAGCAAATGCTGTTCTTCTTGGGGCCAGTTATATTTTTTAAGTACAGCTTCCTTGCCATTTTGACCCATTTTATTACGCAAGTCTGCATCGGAGAGTATTTTTTCAGTTGCAGCAACAATGTTAGCTACTTCATATTGGTTGATGGCTAGGCCACACTGTGCGCCTTCGACGATCTCTCGCCAAAGAGGAAAATCAGAGACAATAACTGGTAATTCGCATGACATGTATTCAAAAAGTTTGACAGGGTACCCTGTCATCAAATTCTTGTCTTCCTGAATTAGAGCATAACCTAAAGCGCTTTCTTGGCATAAAGCAATGATTTGTTCGCGACTGCAAAATCCCAAATACTTAACCTTTGACCATGCCGGATGTTTTTGGCATTCCTCTAATAAGCTTGGTGGTGAGAAGGTCCCTGCTAGCACTAGATTAGCATCCAGGTGCAAAAGAGCGTCAAGCATTTTGCTTGCGCCTCTCACTTTTGTTAAGCTACCAACATAAAGAAGCTGATTCTTTTTACGTTCGTAATTTGCAGTTTTTGCAAAGCTCAAATCTTCTATCATAGGGAAATTTCTCACCTCAAAAGAGGAGGAGTTAACCCGAGCAAATTTTTTTAGTAGATTAGGAGCTACTGTTATGACGGCATCAAAGAATTTAGAACTGGTTTTTTCAAAGACGTCAAAAAACTTACCTATGAGATAGCGCATGCTGGGTTTGATCCAAACTTTTGTTTGAATATCAAGTGCAACATCTTCATGAGCATCATAAATTACTTTTTTGCCGGCAAGTTTTAGCAAGATGCCAATAGGGATTAGCTCTGGATCATGAAAGTGATAGATATCTGCTTTGACAAGAGTGAGCTGTCTTAGCATCCGTAGCCACAGAAATCCAATCTTTAGCCAGCGATTTGTCGAGCTTGTACCAATGTCTAAAATAGTGACCTTGTCTCGTAGCTCATAGCCATTACCATCAGCTACGATTAAAGTGACTAAATGCCCTGCTGCTGCAAGTGAGCGGCATTCTTTCCAAAAAATGCGTGTGTCAAAACGAGGGTGTACTGTCGTTAAATGCGCTATTTTATACACTATAAGCGACACTTTCGGTTTTTGGTTCTAGCTTTCTTACAGCCAGCTGGCGTAAAGAAAGGCACAATAAAAAGCCAAGAAATAAGCCGCCAAGAGTGCTTAGAATGAGGATAACTTTTTTAGAGGGACTAACATCAAAGAGAAAATCTGTGTTTGGGTCAGGCAGCTGCATTGATTGAACATCAAGGTAGGGCAAGAACTGTTTCTCGGCAATTTGTTGAGTACTTAGGATGCTTAACTCTTCTCGGAAACCGTTTGTTGTCAGTTCTAGCTGCATCAAAGATGGCTCGAGTTTTACAAAAGAGCGATAGTATTTAGCTTCGATGTCATTGATTTCATTTATACTTTCACTTGGTGCTTTGTTGGAATAAAGCATAAGCGAGTTTTTTACCTCTTGTAGGGTATCCATAAAGTCAATATAGTTTCGTCGTAGAATTTCTGGTCCGTTGTCAACTTCGCGTGAAAGCTTGTTTGTGCGGTTGTTCATAGCTATGTTTGATTTTTCGATGATGCCCTTGGGTAAGGAGATTTTTGTTACTATAACAGCAAATTCTTGTTGAGCATCTTGCAGCTCTTTCATCTGCTCTTTATTTTCTTTTAAAAAGTCATCGATGATCTCAGAAAGACGTCTTGCTGCCCCCTCAGAAGCAGCTCTAGATAAATTTTTGTGTGTCTTGATCCTTGCTGTGTGTTGGTCTGCAACAAGATTATTGTAAGCTGCAACCATAGCTTTAACCATAGGTGCCGCAAATTCTTTTTCTTTAAGTCGGGTTGTGAAAACCACCATAGATTCTTCGAAGCTAGCTTCTAAAAACGGCGATTGAATGGTGAGATCAAAATCAAAGTTGCGGTCGAAAAACCGCAGAAAAAGCATGTTAAATAAACTAGGGTCATTGTCCTTTTTAATACCTAGGGAGCGGTTTATTTCTTTAAGAAGAGCTGGGCCCCCTTCTTTGGTAATAATAGTCCTTACAGTTGAGGCAAATTTTTCAGCAACTGTTGGATTAAGAAGGATTTCACGAATTTTCTTTGGAAATAGGGATTGTTCAGAAAGATAGCCCCCGCGGGTTGTATCATAAGAAACTTTCGTGCTTGTGCGGTATGTTCTGTAATTTTGTGAAACAAGCATCCCTATAGTGACGATAGTTGCGACAGAAAAGGATGTGATTGCAAAATACTGTCTTACAGATGGTAAGGCTTTCATATTACTCCTAAAATTGCACTGTTTTGGTTTTGAAATATCGCTCAGATGCGCCAATAAAAATTGCATATAGCACACTAAACTTAATAGATTCGGAACAATTAGTCGTAAAATCCATTAAAAAAATTATAAACGACAATGCTCCTAGAAGTGATAAAAAGCTAAAATGGGCTTTTTTTCGAAAGCGGATCCAAGAAAAAAATGGCCGTAAGATGAAAGCGTAATATAAAAAGAAACCGATAAGACCAAAACGAAACAGCAGATTTATTAGAGAAATTTCAATCTCACTGAGTGCATTGGCACGCAGCGAAGAAAAACCAATAAAAAAGGCATAATGATAGTCGCCTAGAAATATATTTTGAAAAACGATAGCAATATCTTTTAAACGCTCGCCGATAGAACCACGAAAGTTTGTAAGCAAAATCGTCCTGGAATCAAATAGGCTTACAACCCCGTTATATAGATATTCTGATTTTAAAACTATGATAGAGGCTGTCGAAAAGAGCAAGCAGGCCATAAGCAAGATAGCAATCTTCATTTTCACAGAGGAGTGTTGTTTGAAAAAATAGACGCTAATGACTAGTGTTAAGCTTCCGACCAAAAGCAAACTGGTTTTGGAAAGAGAGAGAAGAGATAGCGGTAAAATGATAAAAGCAGCCACAAGATAGCGGATTAAATTAGTTTTGTGGAACAAAAAGATTGAAGAAAGGGCTCCTAGGGCAGAAAGCGTGGTGTATTCAATATGGTTATAGCTAATGCCGCCAGCTCTGCCATGGCAGTAGAGGTTATTACCAACATAGGGGTAGTAAAAGCAGTACTTGTATGGATCTGGCAAAAGGAGCTGCAAAACGCCTACAGTTACATTCAAAAAAGCGATAGCTACAAGTGTCTTTAAAAAGAAATTAAAAGACAACCGCTTCTCGTCTACATAGAAATAGCCAAATAAAAAGCAACTACAAAGAATAATTGGCCTTGTAATTTCAACCAAGTTTTTTAGGCTAAAATCAAAAAGCAAAGCATTTGAAAATATGCTAATTAAAATGACAAGTATATAGAGGATAGTCCAAAAAGACATGGATACGACAGTAGAATCATTTAAAGCATCTTTTCTAAATTTAGGATGCATGAGTAAGCTAAAAAGAACTATTGAAATTGCTAAAAAGTCTGAGAAACGACACCAAACATACCCCCAATAAGGTAAAGTTGGGCGAACAACTGAAAATAGGATACTAAATGTTGCTAGAGAAGCTAAGCTAATGGCTGGCTCCATTTAAGTTGACTGCAAATCTCGACCCCCCTATGATAATTGAGATAGTTTGCGGTTTCAACGGCAAAACACAGCAGGAGAAAAGCAATGATAGAGTTTCTCGATCTCAAAAGTCAGTACCAAGGGTTAAAAGGCGAGATCGATTCGGTTGTCCTGCGTCTTCTTAGCGAAGGCAGTTTTATCAAGGGGCCTGAAGTCAAATCTTTCGAAGAAGAGTTTGCTGCTTTTCAAGAAACAGACTACTGCATTGGTGTTGCAAATGGTACAGATGCCTTGGAAGTTATTATTGAGGCCTTAGACTACCCTGAAGGAAGTGAGATTCTCGTTCCTGCCAATACCTTTATTGCTACTGCTGAAGCAGTGGTCCGCAATAGGTGCAAACCTGTTTTTTGTGACATTGACCCTAAGTCTTTTCTTTTAGATTTAAATAGTGTTCGCTCGCTTATCACAGATAAAACGCGGGCTATTTTAGCTGTTCATCTGTATGGGCACCCTGCTGATATGGATGGTCTTTTAGCATTGTCTAAAGGGCGCAATATCGATATTATCGAAGATGCTGCGCAAGCCCATGGTGCCTTGTTCAAAGGCAAAAAAGTTGGCGGTATCGGAAGAGCCAGCGCTTTTAGCTTTTATCCCGGTAAAAATCTAGGAGCTGCAGGCGATGGTGGTGCAATTTTGACAAATGATGCCGCTTTAGCTAGCAAATGCCGAATGCTTGCTGATCACGGTAGAACAGAAAAATATACACATCGTTTTGTAGGTAGAAATTCTAGGCTTGATAATTTGCAGGCAGCTATTTTAAGTATCAAATTAAAAAATCTAGCGGGTTGGGTTAGCAAGAGGCGTGAAATTGCTAGTTTTTACCGCAATGGATTAAACCGTATTGAGGGGCTTGTTCTTCCTTTGGAAGAAAGTTGGGCTGAGAGCTCTTATCATCTTTTTGTTATCCGACTAAAGGACTTAAAAGAGCGTGAGAGCCTGCAAAATCATTTGCGAGAAAGAGGTGTTGCTTCGGGGATTCATTACCCCTTGGCTCTGCCTAAGCAACCGGCTTTCTTGGCGTTAGGGCAACAAAAAAATGCCCCCTTGGCCTGTGAGATGGGTGATCAGATATTAAGTCTCCCTATCGGTGAACATTTAAACGTGACTCAGTGTGAGCATGTGGTGGCAGCTGTGAGAAGTTTTTTTGATACTGGCAAGCGAGCAGATAGATGATTTCCGTCTTAGACTACGGTCTTGGCAATGTTGGTTCAATTATAAACGCCTTTAGGTATTTAAATATACCAGCAAAAATTGCTTCCACTGCCAAAGATGTGGCTTTGGCTGATCGGTTAATTATTCCTGGCGTTGGGGCGTTTGATGCCGGGATGTTTAATTTAGAGAGTTTAGGATTAATTGAGCCTATCAAAGTGCATGCGATAGACAAAAAAAGACCAATTTTAGGCATTTGTCTTGGCATGCAGCTGCTTTTACATAGTAGTGAAGAAGGCAAGAGTCAGGGTTTAGGTCTCTTACCGGGGCACTTAAAAAATTTTTGTGGTCAAGTTGGTAATCTTTCTGTGCCTCATGTTGGATGGAATACTGTTGAAGCAGTAACTAGCGATCCTCTCTTTCGAGAGATTTGCAATGACCCAAATCTTCGCTTTTATTTTTGCCACTCTTTTTTCGCTGATATTGGTGTGGTAACCTCAGCAAAAGCTCAGTACGGTGTCAGTTTTTCAGCAGCTTTAAATAGCGATAATATTTGGGGTGTGCAGTTTCATCCTGAGAAGAGCCATCGGTTTGGCCTAGCTTTATTAAAGAATTTCTCGGGTCTTTAAAATGCTTCTAAAGCGAGTTATTCCTATTCTTCTTCTTGATAACTCTGGCCTGGTAAAAACTATCGGGTTTAGTCAAAGGCGATATATTGGTGATCCCATCAACATTGCCCAAATTTTTAGTGACAAGGGTGTTGATGAGTTGGTTATATTCGACATCGATGCAAGCCGTTTATCGATTGAACCTTCGTTTGATAAGCTAAAAATTATTGCCGAACAATGCTTTGTTCCTTTAGGCTATGGCGGGGGAATCACCAGCATAGATCAAGCAAGAAGAATTTTTGGCATGGGCTATGAAAAGGTATTCATAGGAAATGCCGCTGCTAAAAACTTGAACCTTATCGAGCAGCTCGCAAGCCAGTTTGGTCGTCAAGCGGTTGTTGGGGTTGTTAATGTGAAATCAAGTTTTTGGGGCAATAAAAGAGTTTATAACTATGTCAAAGGACAGTTTTTCTCTTTTTCAATAGTAGAGTATGCCAAAGCGTTAGTTTTGGCGGGCGCTGGAGAGATTCTTCTTAGTGTTGTTGATCGCGATGGTAAATATTTAGGGCTTGATTCAGATTTAGTGTCTG
>CALBMD010000137.1 GCA_937896265.1 uncultured Pseudomonadota bacterium | reverse complement strand
CTTTCTTTGTTACTTCTAAATTTTCAAGCTTATCCAAATGAAAAAGATGCCAACCCATCTTGTCGTTGCCCACTTTTTGATGTAACTAGACAGGCACGTAGAATATCCTGCCCCAGGCAGGGCTGTTTTGTGGCGAAAAGACTAAACTTCCCGCTCCGTGCCGTATGTCTCATGCCTCCTCATCTCCATATTGGGAAATATCTCGCATCGCAGATTCTTCTTATGATAAAACCACAAATTGTTTGACGGGATTTGGGATCATAAATGTGGGGGGTTAGGGTAGATGCGTTCTTTCTATTTTTTTTGCTTTGTTGTAGCAGTGGTTAGTACCCATCTAGGGTATGCTTCTTTGCATAATCAGTTGGAAAAATGTGCTGCTGATACACAAGCTTTGACTCAAGCTGCTGAAAAGCTGCAGCAACAAGCTAAGATATTTCTGCCTCAAGGGGAATTCGGTGAGTGTTTAGCTATCGTTGAAAGCATCATTGCTCTTAGAAATGAGGTAGCATTGAAGAAAGCTGAGTCGCAAGGGACAAGAGATCTTATAAAATCTCTTGTAAAATCTCTTGTCGCGTTTGGCCTCAGCCTTACGCCGGAAGAGCGCTGGAACTTGTTTTTAGACAAATTAGAAGGTAGCTGGAAAGATAGATTTTTAGATATGAACCCACCGTCTGAACTGACAGAAATATCAGAAGCTGAGAAATTGCTGATCTCTCAGCTCACCTTCACTGAAGGTAGAGAGTTGTTTTTAGCATTCTTGGCCACCCGAAATATTGAACTACAACTTCCGGGAACAATAATGCAAATAAAATTGCAGCTCATGCTTGAAGAAGCAAAGCTGAAAGGCCAAAAATTGGAGTTGCAAGTAGAGAGCGAAGTTAGCAAGTGCTATTGATTTTCCCCGCTATTCTTGGCATTGCACTTCTTGTTCATTTTTACGACAGCGCTGGCTAGGGGTAAAAGCCCTTCTGGGTCAGGGATACCAGCTGTTAGACTTGCTTGAGAAGCGCCATAGCCTAACATCATGGCACCGAGGAAACCAGCCATACCGCGGCTAAAAGAGCTAATTCTTGAGCTAGTAATAAACCACCTTTTTGGCGCTGTACCTCCATATATGCGCTCCGTCTTAGGCTTGGTGGTGTCTGAAATATCGATGTTACTGCCGCGGGTTATCTTTTTATTAACGCCGTCATCTGTGACAGTGAGATGGTATTTTGTTTTGTCTGCATTGATAATGCGTGGATCCTTATCAATAAGCTCGTTGTATTTTTTGGCATCTGCATCTGCGCCATCAATCACATTGTCAAGAGCTGCTTCCAGCTTCCTATCATAGACGCGATTTCTCACCCTAGCTGCTACGAAATCAACGGCAATCAACCCAAGGATAGTTGCGCCAGCTCCCATTAATATTGTGGCTGTTTCGTTTAAGGTCATTCTGAAGCCGCCACCAGTCCCGCTTGTGCCTGAGGAGGTGCTTCCTCCTGTGGAGCTTGCATCTGGGCTAGGAGATGGGCTGGCATCGGCAGTACCGCCATCACTGGTACCGCCATCACTGGTACCGCTTGAGCCCAAATTGCCAGTTGAGCTTCCAGAAACTAAGTTTCCCCCTGAGGAGCTGCCTGCACCGTTGGCTCCGTTCCCACCGCCACCGCCGTTCCCACCGCCACCGCCGTTATTGCCCCCATCGGCACTGTTGTCCCCACCATCGCTGCTACTGCTTGCTGTGCAATCTTGTTCACTTGTCAAAGTGGCTTCTTGAGCAGCTTGAACGGTATCTTCAATGTATTCTTGTCCCACAGCTGCCGCAGTTTGATCAGCGCTTAGGCTTGTGGATATACCTTTAAAGCTGACACTACCTTTGGACCCTATTTTTTCTAGGCGGTTGATTTGTTTTTGAAACTTAGCGGCGAGTTGGTTGTGGATCATATCGTAGCGGGTATTATGGCAAGAGATATTATCGTCGATTGGTTTTTTTGGATACTTCGCATTGCTCTGCATGCTGGTTGGTGAGCATAGGTAGCTAAGCGAGACACCTTCAGAGGCTTGTCGGCTGCTTTTGATACTGCTTTCCCAGCCAGCACCTTTAGTCATATGGTTTGGAATGCAGGCTGTTGTTTCGATGCGGATATCTTCGCTTTCGGTAAATTTCATATAGTCTAGTGGGAAAGCCTCGCCTTCATAGACCCAATAGGTAGCTATCTCTTGCTGATTTTTATAGATCTTTTGCTTGTAGACAAAAAGCGCTAAGACGTCCATTTCTTTTTTAGTGAGTTCGGGTTTACCAAAACTAGCGCTGACAGCAGTGAGGTTTGCTCCGCAACTTGCTAAGGGGTCGATAGTGAGCTGTGCGCTTTTGAGCTGCGCATAAGTAGCGCGAACAGGGTTTGTGAAGGTGAGCTGTGCTTCTCCTGAACATAGGCTATTCGAAATAGCTCGACTCAGGTCCTTTGATTCATTGTGGCATTGAGCGCAAGTGATGGCAAAAGCGAGCAAGGTCATGATTCGAAGTAAGGCAGCCATGGGCATTTTCCTATTGCTGTTTTTACCTAAGTATAGCATGGCTGCAGGGGGTATTCGAAAGTGCAGGCAAAACCAGAAGTTAATGAAGTTAGATAGGTGTCTTGGGTAAACTTTATTGAATATGAGAAGCCCAGCGCAGAGAGCGTTGGGCTTTTATTTAGTTGTGAGGATTGTTTGGGATATAGCTAGAGAGCGTCAAGTTCGTTGCAGCGTTTGTTTTTATTGCGGGTTGTAACAATCAGTGGCACAAGTCCATCAGGGTCACCTGAGGAACTAGCATCTAGCTGAGCGCCAGCTGCACCTCCTCCTATGACTAATGCTGTGCCGAGAGCAGCAGCTGCACCTCCTCCTATGACTAATGCTGTGCCGAGAGCAGCAGCTACGCCCCTTATGCTAAAAGTGAAGATCCCCGCTTGAAACCTGGTTTTAGTAAAATCGCGGACGTTGGTTCGTGGCATGGAACCTTTACCTCCGTACATATCTATATGGAATTGTTCTTTAGTTAGCTTGTTGGTGGTGGTGTTAATTTTATTGCCATTACGAGTAATTTCGTTATTTTCAAACTTCAGTTTGAACGAGGATTTTTTATCTTCTAATCTTCGATCTGTCTCTATAGCGTCATTGTAAATACCAATTTCTCTGTTTATGAGAGTTCTATCATTGCTGCTAGCAGCTTCCCGAACATCCTTAAATAATTTTCGGAGTTGGGTATCAGCCCATCTATCCTTAACCAACGTTTTGATCTCCTCAGCTGCAATTAAGATTAAAAGAAGAGCTCCGATACTAAGAGCCGCGATGTTAGGACCGCGGGTGCCTGTTGCTGCTCCGCCTGTCCCTGTTCCTGCACCAGAGCCCTGAGTAATGGGCATTGGTGTTGGTGTCGCGCTGCTGCCTGTGCCCCCTGTACTGGAACCTGTCGCAACCTGATCGCCAGTGCTACCCCCCATATCACCGCTGCTAGTTCCAGTATCACCGCTGCTAGTTCCAGTACTATGGTTGCCGCTGCCGCTATCGCCAGTACTTGCATTTCCCCCGCCATTACCGTCATTACCACCACCGCCAGAATCGCCTGCAGAGTCACCGCCAGAATTGCCATCGCCAGCTCCAGAATCACCACCAGTATCACCGCAATCGCTAGTAAAATCGCTGGTGGTTAGCGGTGCACCAGAGAACATCGATCCTGTTAATTGAGCCTCCGCCTCCGCCTCTGCTAACGCTGCATTTGTCGGATTTACGTCATTCATATGCTCGATATATTCTGCACCAATTAACACAGCAGCTTGGTCAGCACTCATGCCCTTCTTAATCCCTGCTGTGCCAGAATTTTTTGTCTGTCCTTCTTTCTCAAGACGGTCTAGAGCCTTTTGAAACTTCGCTGGTAACTGTAGATGCACTAAAGCATAGCGATCATTGTGGCAACTCATAGACTCATCGCTAACTTTTTGCGGGTAAGTCTTGGACTCAAACTCTGCTGTTTTCTTGCACAGATAATTTTGTGTGATATCTTCAGCTACCTTGCGGCTGTCGGCTATGATCTTGCTTTTATTTTGCCAGCCTGCATCATTACTTGCTATATGAGTAGGCACGCAAGCTACAGTTTCAATAGTGACTTGCTTGCCAGCTTCAAACATAGCAAAATCTAGAGGAAAGCCTTCGCCATCGTAGACCCAATACGTCTGTTTGACTTCGCCATGAGATGTCATTTGCGACACTGTGCGCTTAAATACCATTAAAGAGGTAGAGCTGATATCAACAGTAGAAGGGTTGGGCTCCGGAAAATTAGTCTCTAAAGCAATAATATCCGAGCCGCAGCTTAGTGAATCAGAAGCGGTGAACTTCAGTTTCATCAGCTGTTCAAGCTTGACCTTGGGGAGTTTTGTGAAATCAAGAAGCTGTGCCGAGCAGTTTTTTGTTATTGCGCTCCCTCTATCGACAGACTTGCTTTTACAGGCACCAAGCCCCAGCATAATAGCTGCGAGTATGCATCCTCGAATGAAACTGAACATGCCAAACTCCTTCTTTGGGCGGATCTATTCTAACATATAGAAATTTTGTTTAAGTATAACACACAACTACCAGTTTTTTGTCGGCGTTGCATTTCTCTTGAGCTGATGTTAGATAGCCCTTACTTCCTTGGATGAGTATTTTTCTCAAAATTGAGGTTTAGTATGACAATGCGCCAATCCTCTCGTTTCCTTCTTATTGCCACTTTAACCGCATCTTTATTTAGCACGGGATCTGCGTTCAGCGATTTTTCTGAGAGGTTACAAGATTTAAAAAGGCACCAGACTGAGTTCAAAGCACTTTCTGAGTTAAATGCGGAGGAAGGTTATGCAGCGAAAGACTTTTATCGCATTTTTGATGCTAAAGCCATAGAAGCTAACAAGGTAACTCCTGAGATCAGAGCTTTTATGGAGCGTCGTGGCCATATGTCAACATTACAAAATGATCTTATCTTGGAGCTTGAAGCCTTTGTTATGGAGCGAACTCATGCCTTAGTTGAAGCTAAGATGGCAATGCTGAGTGAAAAGCTGCAGCAAGAGTTTGGCTGGACGACAATCAAGGGAGTCTATGACTATTGGCAGCAGTATAAGCATATGATGGGCGAGGCCGCTGCAAAAGAAGCGCGTAGGCTGGCTGGCATGTCAGAGCAAGAGCTGGCCCAGATAGGCAAAGTAAAGATGGGATCGCAAGAACTCACTCGCGAGAGAAATAATGCCTTTTGGAAATACTTTTACCTGCTGGATAAGGCCTCCAAGCAGCATGGGCTAGCCAAGCCTAGTCCAATAAAAAAAGCTACAGCGCCGCTTGTTTCTTTAGTAAAGGCTGTTCCTGGCGTGACATTGAGTGTTGTAAATATCCCCTACTACGTCGTGTCGCGATGGATTTTTCAGCAGTACACTCCCACAGTAAATGCTATTTTTACTGGCATGCGGGCGCTTTCCAAAATGGATGCTCGTTTTAAAGATGTGCAAGTGGTTGATTATCAAGGCAAGCCGCTGAAATCAAAAGATATTGCCTTTGACATGAAGTTGAGAGTGGCAAGGCCCTTGGCTGGGCCTAAGCTAACGGTTAATATTGTAGCTTTGACCCATAAAGAGGATCTAAAAGATCAGTATATGCTGGCTGGTCTGCATTTGCCGCATTCGATCTTATTTTTAAACTCCTATGTTGTTGCCCGCATGTTCGATAAATCGATTTTGTCGCCTATGTATGCTAAATATCTTGGTATGGTGCCTGAGCTGATCTCTGTGGGTAAGAGTAAGAGTTACAGCATTACCTTGGGGGGCGATCTTAAGCCATATGAAAAGCTTTTGCGTACGCAAGAAAAGAGAGTAAGCAATATTGTCAGCATCTACCCGCAAGGTTTTGTTTCAACACATGGTGAAACTCATCCTATTTCTTCAGAGTTTACTGAGAAGGTATTAGGAATGTTACGTGATGCTGGCTATGCGATTAATATTATACCAGTGGCCCTTGATAAGGACGTGAAGTTTCTTGGCCACTATGGTGAAAAATCCGTGCCTTACAAAACGCGGGTTTTACAAAATATTACACCAGAGCAAACAGCCTTTGTAGTGATGCTAGCTCGTAATTCAGATGAGTTCAAACGGCTCTTTGATGTAACCCTACAGGGATTATGGAATGAATCAACTACCGATTACCCTGAGATGAGTTTAGAGGAAATGGCTAGCCGTATTCAAAAGGCAACCGGATTGGAGATTCTTGCCGGATTATAGACAAATTTTTGCATTAGAAGCGCTGCCGCTTAACCCGCGGACGCGCTTTGCTCCAAGCCCCACGGGCTATTTGCATTTAGGACACCTGCTTCACCTTGTTTATTTATTTGATATAGCGCAAGCCTTGCAAGCCCGTATTGTTCTGCGTATTGAGGATCATGACCGTCAGCGCTGTCGTTTTGAGTATGAGGCCTCGATTTTGGCTGATTTGCAATGGTTGGGTTATGCGGCTTCACCTCTTTGGGCCTCGTCTGCAGTTAGCCGTCAAAGTGATCATCGTGAGCGTTATGACAGCATGCTGGCAAAGCTGAAGCAACAAGGGCGTCTTTATGCTTGTGATTGTTCGCGAGAAGCTATCCGTGCTCGTCAAGTAGCTGGGCATTATGATGGGCATTGCCGTCAACGTGGGCTTTCTTTTGTGCCTGGGCAAACGAGCTGGCGTCTAAATCTCCCTGAGGTAGCTGGCGGTGATTTTAGTGTCTTTGATCGTAAAGGTAACTACACCTATCTTTTTTGTAGCGGTATTGACGATCTTGAAGAAGAAATTGATCTTGTTGTGCGCGGTATGGACCTGATTGAAAAGACTGCGGTGCAACAAGCCTTTCGTCAGCTATTGGGTGCAAAAAAGGATTTGGTTTATTACCATCACCCACTCATGTTTGATGCTCAGGGACAAAAGCTATCGAAACGATTTTTAGCAGATAGTTTAAGGAGTTTGGCGGGGCCAAGTGGTGATAAAGCAGCGCTCTTTGCTCAGCTGCTTCTTACTTAGCTTCTCGCTGCTGATTTCATTGATAGCAGCAAAGAAGGCAAGAGACAAAAACAATAAATAGATGAGGCTTTAATAAGTAAGATACTACATTACCATTTTGACGAATTCACAGTCGATAGGTTGATCAAATATTTATCGAAACTGAATCTGCATGTTGATTTGAGTATCAAGGTAGCCTAGGTTTTCTTACTTTCTATCCCTTAGATTGCGGCTCCATGCAGATCCAGAAAATATCCTGTAATGAAATTCTGGCCCACAATCCTGGTCAATCAAAAGAGTACCTTGCACCATCTGATGAGGTGCACCAGGAGTAGTTTTTGTTTCGTTTTGAGTAGTGATAAAAGAATCCTCACCATCCTCTAGATTTTTCCCAAATCGGAAGCGCACTTTTCGAAAAGACTCGTCACACCAATCTTCATAATACAAATCAGCAACTACTGAAAAATCCCCAAGTTTTGATTTAAATTTACCAAGCATAGCCGAACCAGATATTAACTGATGACAGATTTTTGCCTCAAGCGTCCTTCTAAGAGGTCCGCCTTGTGACGTTAAATTGATTGTAACGGCCTTCACTTCTTTGATGTCGTTTTCTACACTTCGCCAGCAAGCTCCAGACTTATCTAAAATGCCGTGTGAAAACCATGTTTCAATTTGAATGTTCACTGAGGCGTCAGCTAGATTTTCCTTACCAATTACAGTAGCTGATGCCAAACTTATCATCATACCTAAAAGTAATAATATCCTGACCAGAAACATATTATTCCCGAAATTTATGATGCCAAATGCGACTTGGAGGGGCGATGGCCCCCTTGCTCCTTCAACCACCTTTTCTCTTCTTTCTGACTAGAGGGAGTAGAGCCAAAAGTCTGTTTCTTCGTTGTATTTTAGAGAACGCTTTAAATAATTATTAACTTCACGCAGAGTAGCCAGTCTTGTTGATTGGCTGTTCGCTACTGTTTGTAACGCTTTAACAAGATTATCTAATGAGTTTGTCGTCTTAGAGTCATTTGTCAGCTGAGGTAGTGCTGCAGCTGATCCTAAAAGAACGCTACCGATAAGAACAAAGCCTGCCCCAAGCCCTCCTAACCCACGAACTATGGTCTTGGTTGGTTTGTCAACACCAGCATACACTTCTTTCATTTGCTGAAACTGAGCTGGATGAGCTTGCTCTAGGTTTACTACTGCTTGTCGAGAATGGTTTGGGTCACTAAAGAGCTCATGGAGTATCTTAGCTTTCGTCTTAGAGTCAGAGATAGTTTGAGGTACTTTTTCTAGTGATGGATTAGCAAACATAATATTTCTGTCGACAGTCTCTGTTGCTGAAATCTGCACCTTGTAAGTAGTTCTTCCTTCAGCTATGGCCTTAAATTGCACTTCCAGATCGCCTATAGTGTGGAGTAGACCGTATATTTTTTCTACTGCTGTGTTTTTTACGCCAGAGAAGTTAGCGACGGGGCCTAGGTCGGCATCTTTAAAAGGACGAAGGACATTAGCATCTTCGACCTTAAATTTAAGTTGATTATTGTTCTCATAGAAGAAAGTGTTATTCTTTTTGTCATCAATGGCGTGAGGAGTAAATTCTCCGACGTCACGGTTACCTCTTAGATAGCTTGACTGAGTAAACCAATTGACACCTGGTTCTTTCCACAACTTTGGTGGCTCAATTAATAAAGTTTTACCCTCAATATCTTGCGAGAACAGCACAACGCCTTTTGCCCAATCTGTAGGCATTTTCTCTGGCCCTGCGACTTTTGCTAATACCTGGTTATAGCGCTCGTTTAGACGATAGATAGTGTCTTCTGTAAATGCTGGGATTCTTGAAATTAGCTGTGGGGCGGAGGTTGTTTTGGGTTCTAAAAAGATACGATTTGTTGCCGAATGAATGTAGTATTTTTTCAGTTCGTAGTCTTCTTTTTTGATATTAGGATCATCCTTTAACTTAGTTTCTAGCTCATGGCGATATTCTATGAACTCGCGAAACCCATCTTTTTCTGCTGCTAAGTATAGGTAGCTAGTGCCTTGTTTAAAAAAACCAGGTTCAGTGCGATTTCCTAAAAGATCCTTCGACTCCATCAATCTGGTTAAATTAAGTACGTTGCTAAATTTTTGAAAAATCGCCTCTCGAGTGGTATCGAG
>CALBMD010000136.1 GCA_937896265.1 uncultured Pseudomonadota bacterium | reverse complement strand
AACTGTGCAGTCGATGCGCGGTACTGTGCAAGCGGATATTCTCAAAGAAAATCAAGCGCAGAATACTTGTATTTTTTCCACAGAATTTGCCTTAAAACTCATGGGTGATATCCAAGAATATTTTTGTCAGAATCAAATTAAAAATTACTATACGGTATCCATTTCTGGTTATCATATCGCTGAAGCAGGGGCAAACCCTATTACACAGCTGGCTTTTACCTTAGCCAATGGCTTTACTTACGTAGAATATTATTTAGCAAGAGGGCTTAAAATCGATGATTTTGCCCCTAATCTGTCTTTTTTCTTTTCTAATGGTTTAGATAGTGAGTATGCAGTTCTTGGGCGGGTGGCTCGTCGTATTTGGGCTGTTGCTATGCGCAATTTTTACCAAGCTGGGGTTAATTCACAAAAATTAAAATACCATATTCAGACTTCCGGCAGATCCTTGCATGCTCAGGAAATGGATTTTAATGACATTAGGACGACTCTTCAGGCACTTTTAGCTCTTTATGATAATTGCAATTCCCTTCATACGAATGCTTTTGATGAAGCATTAACGACACCAACTGAGGCCAGCGTTAGGCGTGCAATGGCAATTCAGCTAATTATCAATCAAGAATTTGGTCCTAACAAAAACGAGAACATAAATCAGGGTTCTTATTTTTTGGAAGAGTTAACGGATCTTGTTGAAGAAGCTGTTTTACTAGAATTTGAAAGACTTTCTAGTCGAGGTGGTGTTTTAGGAGCTATGGAAACTCAATACATGCGCAATAAAATTCAAGAAGAGAGTCTTTACTATGAAAAATTAAAGCATTCTGGCGAGTTGCCAATTATTGGCGTAAATACCTTTGTAAATCCAAACAAAGATGCACAAGTACGAGCTACCACTGAGCTTATTCGAGCAAGTTACGAAGAAAAAGAAGAGCAACTTGCTCGTTTGGCTGCCTTTAAAAGTAGAAACTACAGCAAAAAAGAAGAAGCAAAACAGGCTCTTTGCACGAGTGTTTTAGAGGGAAAAAATGTCTTTGCCCAGCTAATTTTTGCAGTGCGTATTTTAAGCCTTGGGGAAATTACAGAGATTTTATTTGAGCTTGGCGGGGCTTATCGTCGCTCCATGTAGTAAGCTGCTCTTTGAGTAAAAGTGACTCAAGCGTGATTTGATGGAGAGAGTCTTGGATGGCTAAAAAGACCCGGTGCCATGCTTCATAGCTAATGCAATCGGCATGAGCTTTACACTCCTTTGAGTCTCTTAGGCAGCGTACAGGTAAAAGTTTATCTTCGGTCGCTGAAAAAACATCCCAAACGCTTATCTTAGTGGTTTGTTTGGCAAGACGAAGCCCTCCTTTTGGGCCTCGGATAATCTCAATAAGGCCAGCAGTCTTCAGCCTGGCTATGATATGATCCATGAAATCAAGAGATATAGACTGTCTACTGGCAATATCTTTTCGCTTCTGTAGGCCAAAATTTAGGCGATCTGCTAGATCTAACATAATTTTTAAGCCATAGCGGCTTTTTGCAGTCAAATTCATAGATGCCTAAACTACTACGACTTCGAGATCTAAGCGGTAGCGGCTATGAAGAGCAGCTTTAATAGCATAAAGCGTGCCTGTCATAGAGCTAGGGCAGCCACCGCAGGCGCCCAAATAATTAAGAGTTAAAATATTCTCTTTTAGCGAAATAACTTCAATATCACCGCCATCAGCTTGCAAAGCGGGGCGAATTTCTTCATCCAAGATAGCGTCAATTTTTTGAATCTCAGGGTCGGTGGATTCAATTTTTACTTGTCTTGTCTTTTCTTTTGCTTCTATAAAATTGGGATCATGTTCGTTAATCCCTTCTTCTAGAATATCTTGGACAGCTTTATCAATAAGAGGCCACTCGATACTGCCATCTTGAGTCACAGTTAAGACATTTTCAAAAAAATGAATTTGAGTGACGCCATTGATTAAAAGTAGTGATTCAGCAATCGGAATATGCGAACAATCTTTGATATCCTGATAAGAAACTTTTCCTTCTACCTTAAGATGCTTGTCAATGACATACTTTCTGGCATTAGGGTTGGGCGTACTTTGAATCCTAAATTCGAGCATGTTAAACCTATTCTGTGCTGATAGGCCCTTGGATTTTTTCCAAGGCACCCTTGAATGTATACCAAGCAAGACTTGCACACTTAACGCGTGCAGGGTATTTCCAGATACTAGCAAATATTTTTAGTTTGCCAATCCGAGTCAAGGCCTCTTCTTCGGCAAGCTCTCCCTTTAATAGATGTAAAAAATCAGTGACAATCTCTTTGCTAGTTGCAACGGATTGCCCTTTCAAAGCGACTGTCATCATGGAAGCGCTGGCTTTACTAATAGCACAGCCACTACCTTCAAACTTAACATCTTC
>CALBMD010000135.1 GCA_937896265.1 uncultured Pseudomonadota bacterium | reverse complement strand
ATAGCCTGAGATAGAGGAAACAGGTAATCCCAAGTTTTGAAAAAACTTTTCCCATTTGCAGATGGTGGCCTTGTCATCAGTGAGCATATCTATTTTATTTAAGACAATATACCTAGGCTTTTGGGCTAGCTCTGGGCTAAAAGCTGTTAGTTCTTTTGCCAAAAGAAGGTATTGATCTTCGGGTGATTTTTCTTCCTGGCTGGCAAGATCAATAACAAAACAAATGACTTTGGTGCGTTCTAGGTGCTTCAAAAAATCTAAGCCTAGTCCTCGCCCCTGACTTGCACCTTCAATAAGCCCTGGGATGTCTGCCATGACATAAGAATCGTCAATACCAACGTCGACGACCCCTAGGTTTGGTACTAAAGTCGTAAAAGGATAAGCCGCAATTTTGGGCTTAGCCGCACTTACGCGGCTCAAAAGTGTGGATTTACCTGCATTGGGAAAGCCAGCCAAACCGATATCGGCTAAGAGTTTAAGCTCGAGGCGGATTGTCTTGGCTTCTCCTTCTTTACCATGGGTAAACTGACGCGGTGCTCTGTTAGTGCTTGAGACAAAGTGGAGGTTACCATAGCCACGCTTACCCCCTAGAGCTAAGAGGAGCTTTTGCCCTTTGTCAAGAACTTCACCAAGCTTTTCGCCGGTTCTGGCATCAAAGGCCACTGTTCCTAACGGCACTTCGATTTCTTTTGCTCGGCCACAGCGACCTGTCTTGTTATTGGAAAGTCCCCTAACGCCATCTTCAGCTTCGTAAGATTGCCGATAGCGCAGGGCGCTTAAGGTGTTAAGGCCAGCGCGGCCTTTTAGATAGACGTTGCCGCCAATGCCGCCGTTGCCACCATTGGGGCCTAGCTTTGGCATGTTATGGGCAGCCATAAAGCTGGCCATACCGTCGCCGCCACGACCACCTTTGATGTGAATCTCAGTTTTGTCGATAAATTTCATTTAAATGCCAAAAGGATCTGCAAATTATGAAGCAGGAGTGGCGGGTATTAGCTTGCCTTGGGCTCAACTTTAACACGTTGCTTGTCTTTGCCAAAACGCTCAAACACAACGGTACCGTCAGCTTTTGCAAAAAGCGTAAAATCCTTGCCTGTTCCTACATTCACACCTGCATGAAAAGTGCTACCTACTTGTCTTACAATGATGTTGCCAGCTTTAACGGTGGAACCGCCAAAAACTTTTACCCCTCTTCGTTGAGCATTGGAGTCGCGACCGTTTTTTGTACTACCACCAGCTTTTTTGTGAGCCATTTCTCTACCTATTTCTAGCGTTAAGTGGGTTAATCTTAAGCATTAATTTTAGTGACTTCAATTTGAGTCACCGGTTGCTTATGCCCGCGGGTTTTTTTGTAATTTTTTCGTCGTCGGTATTTGAAGACGATTACTTTTGGCAATCTTGATTGTTCTTTGATAACAGCTTCAACAGTAGCTCCAGCTACCAAAGGTTTGCCCACTACTGTTTGCTTGGTAGAGAGCATCAAAACTTTATCAAAACTAACCTTATCGCCGGGGTTTCCTTGAATAAAGTCGACAGTCAAGGTATTGCCTTCTTCGACTTTATATTGGTGGCCTCCAGCCTTAATCACAGCGTACACTATTTTGCTCCTTCATGTCATATCATCAAGCAAAAGGTTTTTATACAAAGAGGGTCGTTCATAATGGTCAAGCGTCGAATCCTTGTCAAGCAAAAAGCACGGAAGAGGGAGATTTGATCTGGCAAAAAGCTGCCGATTTTAGGATAAGCCAATGACTTTTAATCAGAAATTTAATCGTGAGGCAGCAGCAATAAACTTTGATTTATAGTTGAAGAAAATAGAGGTCGCATTGATTCCATTTTCGATAGAAGACTCAGTTGCCACGCTTGGTCAGGTTTCTGAACAAAGAAGCCAGCCTACCAATCTTGCAGAGCCAAGCTCTCAAGATGGAGGTCTTTTTGCGCAAAGTCTCTATCCTGTACAGCCGTCATCTGTGTCTGCTCCTGCTCCTGTTGAAATAATAAAATCTCCTGGTGCTTTAGATATTAAAAGCCTCGAAGAACAGGAGCTTTTACCAGAAAATCCCCTGGCTAATGAGCTCTTGCGGCTAGCGCAAAATCCAAAAATATCAGCAGAATTAAAAAAGTGGGGTCAGGCTCTTCAAGAAAATGACTTGCTCAAGAAAAGCACGGTTCTGCCTTTCTTGGCGGGACAAAAGCTCACTGGCGATAAGATAGATCTCGTCATCAAGAATTCGAAGTTTGTTAATCAGGCTTTAGGAGAAAATTTAGACGATTTTTTCACAAGGCCAATGCCTTTGTCGCAGTTGGTAAGCGGTGTTGATCTTGATTTAAATCTCTTAGATGTAGGGTTAAAGTTTGGTTTAACCCCTGGTCAAGACATTACGCCGTTGCAGTTTTTCAAGGCCCTGGGCGTTGATCCTAATACAGTTAAATACCAGATAAACGCTCTAAAAGATAAGCTTGGGTCGGGTCAGTTTGGATTGCTTGCCAAGGCGGATGCTTTGGAAGCCAGTCCCAAAGCAAAGATTGCTACAGCACCGATAATAAAACCTAAAGCGCAAGTAAAAAAGCCTGAAACTGTTGATCCAAGCGTTTTAGCGCCGCAAATAAGCCTGAAAAAACCTATCACTATAGAGGAAGCTAAACCAAGTGAGCTTGCTCAGCAAGTAAGTGGGCAGGGCGCAAAGAAAGTTGAGCTTTTTCAGCCAAGATCGATGCCTGGTATTCCTTTGAAGGATTTGGCAGGACGAAATGAGCAAAGCGCTGCTTTGCCTTTTGCCGCATCTGAACTAAAGCTTACCGATTTTGTGCCAGAGCAGGCGGCTGGTTTGGGTTTGCAAATATCGCAGCTGGCTTTTAATTCGCAACCAGCTGTCAATAAGGACTTAGCGCCTGTGAAGAGCTTTTTGCCAGCAAGCGAAAGCATGTCTTTTTTAGAGAGTCTGGCGTTGAAAAAAGAAATGGCCATGCTAACAATGCCTTTTACGGAAGAAGAAGAGCAGGAGGATACTAGTGAGCAGGAATCGCCATTAGATATGGCACCGCAAAAAATTGATTTAAGCCAAGGCCATCTAAAAAGCACAGAAGCGTTTGATTTGGCTGGAGCTTCTATTAAGGAACCAAAAGAATTGGGCTCGGTGAGTGCTCAAACCAAACAAGAAGCGCTTGCTATGATTGCTGATAAAATCAATCTAGCAAAGCAAGCTAATAAGTCAGAAGCTCTTGTGTCCTTTGAAGACAAAGCCTTGGGCCAGTTGTCGATGCAGATTCAAATCGATGGTCAGAATGTAAAGATTCACACAGATCAAGGCCAAGATACGCTAAGTCAGTGGTTAGGTAGCGACTTTAGTGAACTAAAAGAGTCGCTGTCTCGTCAGAGCTTAAAACTCGTTGAGGTAGCTAGTGGCAAGGATTTTTCTCAGCGAGAGCAAGCACCAAGCTGGCAGTTTTTTGAGCAAAACAGCGGACGTCGTTCTTTTGAGCCATCTGTCAAAGAAGAGATTTTTGCCAGCAAAGCAGTAGCAGGTTATAGCAAGGCTAGCTCGATAGCCCAGGTTTCGCGTAGTTTAAACTCGCGGCATATTCAGCTAGCTGTCTAAGATTTATTTGAAAAAGGGCAAAAAACATGAAGGCTAGTCTGCAAGAGCAAATTGCTCCCAGAGGCCGCAATGCCACCTCTGAGCCATCCGCTGGTGCCATGGCGACTAAGAAACAGTTAAACCCAGAGAGTAAGGTTGATTTTCGTGACGTTCTACTTAACTCAAATGAAGAGCAAGCAAGAACTAGACAGGCGCAGAAAAATGGCGGATTAGCTGATTCTAAAAGCTATGATGATTTCTTAAAAAACCTCAGCAAGGCGACAGAATCAACGCGAGTACCCAAGAACAACTTGGAAAAAGATGACTTTTTGACGCTGTTTGTAACTCAGTTGCAAAACCAAGATCCGTTAAATCCCAAAGATGGGGCTGAAATGGCTTCGCAGCTAGCGCAGTTTAACAGCCTTGAACAGATGCTAAATGTTAACAAGACGTTAAAGAGTCTCGAGGATAAGACTCAGGCAAAAAATGACCAGTCTTTCATTAATTTCCTTGGCAGGGAAGCTTTTGTCGCTGATGGCCGTGTTGAGATTAAAGGTGGCAAGGTGGGTGAGGCTACCTTTAACCTTGATTTTCCTGTCGGTAAAACTACCTTGCTCGTAAAAGATGCTGGCGGTCAGACGGTCGCTGAGGCCAATCTGGGGCCTTCTGAAGCGGGCGCTCACAAACTAGAGTGGGACGCTTTGGGTAAAGATGGTAAGCCCTTGGCTGACGGCATTTACTCAATGAGCCTTGAAGGAGAGGGTAAAGACAACTCGAAGATTCCGATTGGTTTGCAAACAAAAATCACTATTGAAGGTCTGGATCTTAAGGACCAAAGCAAGGGTCTTTATACTAGTCTTGGGAAAATGTCGTTCCAAGATTTGGTGAAGGTAGGCAATGCGGGTTTTAATAATTATCTCAAGCAAAAACCAGTGCTAGCGCCCAAAAAAGAGTCAGCAAGCGCTCCCGCTGTCGAGCAAGAAATAACGCCAGAAGAAGATGGGGTTAAGAATGAGGCTTCTCAAAACGGATTTGAGAAGCAAACCTTGCCGACGGGAAGTAAACTTGAACCTGATTCTTTAGCTCAAGGTCAAGTCCAGCAACCGATCTTGGCCCCCTTTACTAGCCTTGAATCTGATGCCGCGTTATAACCAGGATCCGAATTTCTAGTTGTGTCGCGAAATCTTCATGTGCCAATATGTACACTGCGGTTTTGCTCTTCCTTGCACCTTGCACCTTGCACCTTGCACCTTGCACCTTGCACCCAATCGAACTTCGAATCCTTTGAATTTATCAAGAAGTCGGCGGATACCCACACTAGAGCTGAAAATGCGAAGCTTTTG
>CALBMD010000134.1 GCA_937896265.1 uncultured Pseudomonadota bacterium | reverse complement strand
ATGTTATCAAAACGGCCTTTTGCTTTAGCAATATTGAGGTATTTTCGAATCGTTTCGTTAACCTCTTCTGATAATTCTTCTGCATTTTGAAAGCATGCTGGGCAAACCTGGGGGCTAAGTCCTTCTTCTACAAGAATACGAGCCACCTTGAATTCGGCAAAAGGTACAATAGCATTGGCATCACGAATCCAAGCTGGCGTTACTGTTTCAGAACGGACCTCGCGTCTACTCTTAGAGGTGGCAAGAATTTCTGCTCCTGTCGCGTCAATCCAAGCGCGTAAAGGACAATCTTCTAATTCAGAAAAATCAAATTTCAAAGATCCTTCGACGCCTGTAACAGGATTGGTCAAATAGATATGCTCTTGTTGCAATAGATCTTGCCGAAAAGCAGCCATAGAAAGTTTTTCTTGCGCATAATTTTTGACAATTTTAACTGGAAAAGATTTGGCTCCAGCTAAGAGGCTTGCCGTAAAAGTATGATGACCATCGAGAAGATAAATTTCTTTATCAGGACCGATAACAGCTTCTTTGGCTCCATCAAGACCAAAAGTTGCTTGGTTATTGTCATATTTTAAGGGGGGATAAGCAAGTTTTTGATTGGCGCGTAAATAGATACTAATACCAACCCCATAGTAAGATAGCACCGTCTGTAGAGGATGAACTTTTGCTGCCGAAACAAAGACCTTATCACCTGCTTTAAGCTCTTGCTTATGCATCAATGATTGGCTCTTTAACGCGCTATAACGATGACGCAATGCCTCTTGAAAATGAACAAATTTTCCTGCTTTAAGCTGCAAAAGCTCAGCCATAGGCTTTAGCTTTTCACTAGCTTGATCAGCTTTAACGCTATCAAAACAAAGCAAGAGACCTACCACCTTTAGCCAAAGTTTTTTCAAGTTCATCTCCCTGCATGACTAAATAGCTAGGACTATGGAGAAATAAAACCACCGCCCAAACAACGTTCACCTAAATAAAAAGCAACTGATTGTTTGGATGCAATAGCACGCTGAGGGGTAGCAAATTGCACTCGCACTCTACCGTCTTCTTCAAGCAGCAAGGTGCAATCTTGATCAGCTTGCCGGTATCGGATCTTAGCTTGGCACTTGGCAGGTATAGATTCATTTTGATCCAATAGCCAATTGACATCCTGAGCGATAAGCTCAGGGGCATAAAGCGCTGGATGATCATGATCTCTTTCAACATAAACAATATTGCGGCCCACATCTTTTTTTACGACATACCAAGGCTTACCTTCACCGCCTAAGCCTAGATGCTTGCGTTGACCAAGTGTATAAAAGCACACTCCTTCATGGCGACCAACCACTTCACCATTTAAGCGGCGAAATTCCCCTTTTTGTCCTTCTACATACTGAGCTAAAAAAGGTCGAAACTTGCGCTCACCAATAAAGCAAATCCCTGTTGAATCTTTTTTATCATGAGTGCAAAGCCCATGTTCACGTGCCAATCTTCTAACTTCTGATTTTTCTAAATGGCCAATAGGGAAAAGCACTTTAGGGAACTTTTCCTTAGGAACAGCATTGAGAAAATAGCTCTGATCCTTGCCAGGGTCTTTGCCCTTGAGGAGCTTACCATCAGAAACCTGACAGTAATGGCCTGTGGCAACAAAATCTGCTCCTAGCTCTAAGGCCTGGTTATAGAAGACATTAAATTTTATCTCTCTATTGCAGAGAATATCAGGATTTGGCGTATAGCCTTTTTTGAAATCCTCAATAAATTCTTTAAACACCTGTTCTTGATACTGAGCTACCAAGTTGATGGAATAATAAGGGATATCAATAGCCGCACAGGTGCGTGCCACATCTTCAAAATCCGCTGCGCTAGTACAAACACCATTGGCATCCTTTTCATCCCAGTTTTTCATGAAAAGGCCGATGGTCTTATAACCCTGTTTTTTCAAGAGTAAGGCGGCTACCGAGGAGTCAACGCCACCTGACATGCCGACAACTACTGTGGTGTCTTGAGGAGATTTTATAGTATTTAGCTTAGTTTCCATGGAAAGCTTATAGCAACATTTGAGGCTCTTAGCAAGTTTGCAAGCATGACCCTTGAACTGGCTCGGGCTGTCTCGAGATCTGTCCCTCGAGAGAGATTGTACCGCAGCCTCACATAAGACAGTGTTTTGGGGAGCTGCGCGCTCCCCAAAACACTGCGCCGGGGGAAGGTTCCCCCTAGGCCCCCTCCTCAGGAGGAGGCTGACTATGTTGTCGGACAAAAGTGCCATAGGCAGATTTATCAGTTTATTAAAACCTGCAGCTAGTCATCTGATTGCCTATCCTTTTTTTATTTTAGCTCTAAAAAGAGGGGCCTAGGGGGAACCTTCCCCCGGTGCAGTGTTTTGGGGAGCGCGCAGCTCCCCAAAACACCGTCTTATGTGAGGCTGCAGTTACACACTCTCTAGAGGCTGCTACAATCGCCAATCAAACTCTCATAGTAGAGCATGTCCTAGATCACAGGATCAAAAAGATCCGTAACCTCTTCACGACTGTGCTCTTCTTCATTTTCACCAAAGGTAGCAACATGAAAAATAGCATCCCCTTTATTAACCAAAGGCAGGTTATTAATACCAATAATCATGCCAGGAGTCGTTGCTTCAATAACATAGCTTGAACGCAAGAAAGTATCTGAGACAGTAGCAAGCTTACTACCCACAGAGACTCTATCTCCTAACTTACAAAAAAAGCGACATACTCCAGACTGACCAGCCCGCACCCAATAGCTAGATTGAGCCATGAAAGCTTCCCTGCGAGGACCTGGATTAAAATCAAGCATACCGATATGTGCTAGTACCGACAAAACTCCTTTAATCCCAACACGAATAGCTTGCTCATCATGACGCAAAGCTTCGCCTGCTTCATAAAGAAGCACCTTCACTCGACTCTCTTCGGCTTCACCACGGATAGAACCATCTCGAATCTTTGAGTGTAAAATTACTGGCGCACCAAAAGCCTTAGCAAGCTCTCTTGTTTCCTGATCGTCGATCATTGCACGGATCTGAGGTAAATTAGCTCTATGTACTGCTCCTGAATGCAGATCTATTCCATGACTACATTTGCGAATCACTTCATGAAGAAAAATATGAGCAATACGAGCAGAAAGCGAACCTTTGGCACTACCAGGAAAAGAACGGTTTAAATCACGACGATCAGGCAAATACCTCGAACAACTATTAAACCCAAAGACATTGACAATGGG
>CALBMD010000133.1 GCA_937896265.1 uncultured Pseudomonadota bacterium | reverse complement strand
CTTGGCTATGGCTGGGGCTGGTCAAATGGTTTAAGGCTTACGCTTGCTGGAGGCTTTGGCTACATTAATGGCAGATACAAAGGTGAGGAAAAATCTTCATTCAAAGTAGCTGGCACTAGAATGAAAGTTAAAGACAGCAAGCCATTTGCGCTTGTGCATCCCGATGCTGAATTAGCACTTGGATACAACTTTTAATTTCAACTTTTAAGAAGGAGACAGAGATGAAAATAATTAACATGAGAAGCTTAGTTACCTTACTCAGCCTAGGAAGCGTAGGACTACTTTATGCTGAGGACATTAGAACTCTTGTTACAGCCAATGTTGCCATGTTCGAATTTAAAGACGAAGAGACGAAGCTCAATAAAGACCAACGTGAGATCATTGAAGGTTTCTATAATGAGCAATTTGAGAAATCCAAGATAAAAAAGATCTCTATCTTTACTTGGGGCAACGAAGATAACGATGAAGGCAAGAAAAAAGAAGTGTCGCAAACAAGAGCCGACAAAATTAATTATTTTGTACAATCCATAACGAATAATGAAGATGTTGATGAAATCAAGATTTTCAACATGGAAGAAGATTCAAGCCTTCTGCAAAAGCTTATTGATAATGAGAAGGATCAGATTAAATCTGCTTATCATGAAAAATCATCTGAGAAGCCTTATGCTAATATCGGTTGGTATCTCAAGGAAGTAGCAAAACCAAACAAAGCTGTTTTGCTAATAGAAGGTGTAAAAACTGAGTCATAGTAGATATAAGTTTGGAAGAAGTGATGGCCCATAGAGGAGGCTATCACTTCTATAATAAACTGTGCTTGCAATTAAGGGAGGGAGAAATGTCAGCCAAAAAAATATATCCTATCATAAGCAAAACTCCTCATTCTAAACAACCTAACCAGCCAATCAAAACGAAGTTGATTGACGCAATGCCTCGCGAATTTGTTGTTGCACCGAAGATTGTCTATGTAGCAGTTCCTGCAAAACCATTTGCACAACTGAATAAAGATTTAGAATTCGAAGATTCTTCTTTTTTTACAGACCATCATCAAGAATCAACAGCACTAAGCGCCTGTATTGGCGGGGCAATCGGGGCTGGTTTAGGCAGTCTAACTCTAGCCTTAGTTACTCT
>CALBMD010000132.1 GCA_937896265.1 uncultured Pseudomonadota bacterium | reverse complement strand
GTCGCTTATGGGGTAAGAGAGTTTCCTATGGCAGCTATCTCCAACGGTATTGCCCTGCACGGCGGTCTTTTGCCTTTTGATGCAACGTTTCTTAGTTTTTCTGATTACTCACGACCAGCTCTAAGGCTAGGAGCCCTGCAAAAACTAGGGGTTATTCATGAATTTACTCACGATTCTATCTACTTAGGCGAAGACGGCCCGACTCACCAACCCATTGAGCATTTGATGAGCCTTAGAGCAATGCCCGGTCTTTACGTCATGAGACCAGCAGATTCAAAAGAAACTGAAGTTTTGATGCAGTACACCTTGAATCTGAAAGCTCCTTCAGCTATTTGTTTATCGCGCCAAAAGGTTGTTGCTTTGGAACGCATAGACTCAAGCTTTAGCGGTCAAGAACAAGCCAAGCGTGGCGCCTGGATTGTCAAACGCGCCTTGCACCTTAAGGCAGTCATCTATGCTACTGGCAGCGAGGTGCAATTAGCACTTTTAGTAGCAAAAGAACTAGAACAAACAGACCCATCGTTAGCAAATAGCATCCAAGTGGTATCTGTGCCTTGCTGGGAGCTTTTTTTCGAACAAGACAAGGCTTACCAAGAGGAAATCCTTGTTGATCACTGCCAAGCGCGAATCTCTATTGAATTAGGTACAACATTAGGGTGGGAGCGGTTTGTTGGACGTCACGGCCTTTGCCTAGGCATTGATCGCTTTGGCGAAAGCGCACAGATAGCAGAGTTAGAGGAGTATTTTGGTTTTACCCCAGCTAAGATTTCTCAAAAAATCAGGACCTATTTACAATGATGATGAGCACCAAACTCTTGCACGCAGTAGCTAAACTGACCCAAAAGGTGCCTCTCTCTTGGCTGGAAAAAACAGCCTATGCCTTAGCCTTTCTCTCTTACTATATCCTTAGAATCAGGCGTAAGCTCATCACTAAAAACATCCAGATTGCCTTTGCGTCCATGGACACAAAGACACGAGACAAGCTGGGTTTTGCCAGTAACTTAAGCTTTTGGCAAACCATCCTCGAATTCTTCCGAGGGTCCAATGGCTCTCTTGCTGATAACACTACCATTGTCGGCAAAGAGAATCTCACAGAAGCCCTAGCTGAGGGTAAAGGAGTTTTTGTCCTTTGCACTCATATGGGGAACTGGGAAGCTATGGGTGCTGCAACAAATCGCCAAGTCGCCCCAGCCCATATCATTGTAAAAAAAGTTGGTTTTACAGGACTTAATGCGTTTGTCGACCAGGTACGTCGCTATAACCAATTTCTATCTCTCTACAAAGGAGAGAAAGGCAGTGTCTACCGCGGCATTAAAGAGGTCCTAAAGCAGAAAGAGATCATTGGCTTTGTCTTTGATCAAGCACGACCAAATTCCCCGCGCCTTCCCCTTTTTGGCAAGCCTTGCAAGACAAACACAAGCTTAGCTGCAATTTGGCGTAAGAACCAAGTTCCCATCATACCAGGATATATTGAACGAACAGCATTTGGCCGTCACACTGTCCATTATTTGCCACGTATTGATAAAGAGCTCATATTATCTAATGACGCCGAACAAGACTATATCAGGCACTCCTTGCTTTTTAACCAGGTTACTGAAAAGATAATTACGGCTTGTCCAAGCCAATATTTTTGGTTTCACAATAGGTGGAAAGAGTAGAATCATGAGTTTTGTCTATCATCTGCAGAAAGTCAAAGCATCGCATTTGCGCAAACTCCCCTGCCTACCCCGCTTTGGCGTTATAGTTGACATGGGTGGTTATGAGTTTAGCTGTAAGTTTGCCCCCTTGATTGAAGCTATTGCCTCATTGCCAGACAGAGGCTTTACCAAGGCAAATTTGAAGCGCATCATTAAAAGCCAATTAGCAGAAATTCAATTTCGTCCCCATAAAGAAAATGAAGTAATTGAAACTTCTGCAAAGCAGTTATAGTCAGTCTTTGGCGCTTTTTTGCGCCATAGACCAGTCATTTCTTACTTTTTGAACTCTGCCAGAGCTGCTCAAGACGCTCCTCTCTACCACAAGCTCTATAGTACATCTTGTAGCGCAGGGGGTTTGTTTTATAGTAATTCTGGTGATAATCTTCTGCTCGATAAAAGACGGAAGCCTTAACAATTTGCGTATAATTACTCTGCAACTTGTATTTCTCAGTCAGCTCTTTTTTGCTATTTTCCGCCGTTATCTTTTGTTCTTCTGTTGTGTAGAAAATAGCCGTCCGGTACTGCTCGCCAGCATCACAAAACTGCCGGTTCTCTATAGTAGGATCGATATTCTGCCAATAAATCTCCAGGAGCCTGCTGTAAGAGACCTTGCTAGGATCATAGGTAATTTGCACCGCTTCAGCATGGCCTGTCTCACCGCTTGCCACCTGATCATATGTAGGATCTGCTAAGCTGCCACCAGTGTAGCCTGAAACCACCGATTTAACGCCATCAATATGATCAAATGGCGAGACCAGACACCAAAAACACCCGCCAGCAAAGACAGCCACTGCCATCTCCTTCGCTTCTTCGCTCTCGTTTAAAAGAGAAAGATATTGGCCATAGCCTCGAACTTCCATTTGCTCCTTTGGGATAAACTCTAGTGAGGCTGAGTTCACGCAATATCGCTTCTCCATGGGTTTGGCAGGGTCATCAACAAAAACATGGCCCAAGTGAGTATCGCTATAAGCCGCGCGAACTTCAATGCGCTTCATCCCATGCGAGTTATCGATAAGCTC
>CALBMD010000131.1 GCA_937896265.1 uncultured Pseudomonadota bacterium | reverse complement strand
ACATCTTGGATTAAACCGCTCGATTAATTTTGTCCAGTACTTTTGGGGAAGTCCACTTAAGTCGCACGTTGGAGTTCGGTGAAGTAATTTCGGCTATTGAAGCCAGCCTGTGCTTATGGCTAGAAATAACGGTTTCTTTCACTTGCTTAACAAAGTCTACAAACGAAGAATTGTCACAAACCGAATCAAGAAGGGGAAGTACGTTTATATACGGTCCCAAGTCATTAGGCCCTATCTCAAGAGTGCGGGTTGAGAAAACAGATCCAACCGCAACCTCTTTGCATCCGTAGCGCTTATAGAGGAACGCTTTGGTTAATGCTTGTAAAGCAATGAATAGGGTTACGTTCTGAGAACTCATTAAATGTCTAATACCCGTCACGATCTTCTTCTCTAGGGTCACCTTGAGGCTCTCGGCAAGGAATCCTTTTGAATTTTCGTCGATTGGAAAAACAGGCTTTAAGTTGGTAGCTCGCATTACAATAGGTCGCCAATACTCCAACGATTTTTGTCCGGCAATGCTTTTGCGCCATTTTTCATACCACAAGGCATAGTCTTTAAACTGGAAGGATGGCTTCCTGGCTGGGGTTTTACTATCGGTGCGGGAACAAGTTGCAACCAAATCTCTAATGATAATGTCTTCCGATAAACCATCGCTAAGAATATGATGCGTCGATAGAAGACAAACCGTTTTATCTTTCAATAAAATCACGTCCATCCTGCATAGCGGGCCGCTCTTTAAATCGAAAGACCTGTTGGCGACTTTCTCATAGCAATCTTGAAGATTAAGATCTTCACTCGAGCGAAGATCATGGCAAATAAAAAAATCGTCCAGGTTAAAACTAGAATTGTGGCGCTGAACTATTTTATTGGCAACAAGATGAAACGTAGTCGTTAAGATTTCATGATTGCTCAAAAGATCGGCAAAAGCAGATCCAATAATCTTTGGGTCTATCTCAGGAAGAATAAATGGTTGAGGTCTATTGATCCGCTCGTTACGCCGCTTCAAAAGCTCAAGAATATACAGCTCTTGTTGAAATGGCGTTGCCTCAATGTCTTGAAGCTTTGAATTGACAGTAATTATACGTTCAATTGGTCTTAATTCAGGATGAATTGAAGCAGCTAGCTTGTTGGCGGTTGGATTAATGAAGATCAACATCGGATCTACCGTTAACCCAAGTGTATTTTCGATTTCATGCGCTATTCTAACCGCTAAAATTGAATCACCTCCGGAGTTAAAAAAGTTATCCTCCGACACCATATCTGGTCTCTTTAGAAACTTTTTCCAAACTCCAAGAATGTCATCTGTAATTTTTGCCAATGTTTCTTCGTTAGGAGCTGAATTCATGAAATAGCTTCCGTTACTAACCGAAGTACTTCGGGACGAAGAATCTTTCCCGTGGCCGTTCGAGGTATTGAATCAATTGAAATGAATTTCTGCGGTATCACTTCCCGAGGTAGGCATTTTTCAAGATACACTTTCATCGCACCTTCATCCCAGAGCATTTTTTCCTTTAGATCAATTAAAACTATGACCTCCTCGCCCATAAAGGTATTTTTAATCGCAGCACACGCAGCATCCTTTGTGTTGGGGTGATTAGTGATATATCGTTCCATCTCTTCTAATGAAACTGCAATGCCAAATACCTTCGCTATGTTTTTCTCGCGACCAGAAATGTAGTAAAACGTTTGCCCACTTAGTTCATCGAATCGGGTATATCCAAGATCTTGCGTATGAAACCACCCATTGCGTAGAGATGTAAGGGTTGATTGCGCATTTTGGTAGTAGCCTGTCATGACATTGTGGCCTCGAATGCATATCTCACCTACCTCGCCGTCTTTCAATTGGCGACCGTCTTTGTCAAAGACCCCCATTTCGTTGCCAAAAAGTGCAACCCCTATTGAGGGAAGATCGCCCTTTAACATCACATTTTCATAAGATTCATCTGACAAGTTTGTTGGTAATGTTGCTGAAAAATTCGTCGTTTCAGTTAATCCATAACCTTGCATGATCTTAATTCCGAATGTTCGCCAAGCTTTAAGACATGTCTCCTTCCGCATTGGTGCTGCAGCAGAAACAAAATAATCGAAGTTTGGAGGGATGAGATCCTTTTCCAGAATACAAAAAATAATATCGAGGATACTCGGAACAACGCTAGCAATGCGTGGTTTATAAGCCATCCAGACTTTCAGATAAAGGGTCGGATTAAATTGTTGCATGAGGACGGTATGAGCACCAGCGGCTAATGACGCAAGAATAGTGAAATGAAGGCCATTGACGTGATGAATGGGAAGGCACCCCAAAATCGTGTCGCTCTCTTTTAGCGAATGATGACGAATCAAAGCTTCGGCATTCACGATGGCATTATACTGAGACTGTTCGACAATTTTTGATGATGCAGTTGAACCTGACGTAGCAAAGTATAGGTTGAAACTGGGCTCTAATCTTTGTTCCGGTTCTCTTTCAAGATTCTTGTAATAAGGGAGGGTTGTCGTTGGGAAGTCACCTAGATCGAATTCTAGCGAATGCGGCAAAATAAGGCGACAAGCAGATACAGAATCAATTATCTCTTTGCTTCTTCTCGGTGGATCCTTCGGATTTAATAGGAGCAACGAAAATCCAGCCTGCAATGCACCAAAAAACATCACAATTGACGCCACATCATTTTGTACGAGAATAGCAACAATATCATCAGGTTTTGCAACTTTGTTGCGCAGTAACCAAGCCCCAAGCGCCAGAGATGCTGACCATAGTTCTTCGTATGTTAATACGTCTGAATGGCCGGTGGGGTCGATATGAGTAACAAACGTTCGTTCCGGACTAGTCGTGGCGTGCGTTCTTAGCCTTTCTAAAAAATGTCTTTTCCCAACAATGCTTTTTTGAAAGTCAAACCCATCATAAGTATGAGAATTAATAAATTCGATGCTATTATGTAAGGTCATTAATGGCAGCCTCCCACTCTGCCAGTAGCTGATGCATTTTTGCCTCAGAAAGGTAGTCGTTCCTATAGTCAGCTCTTATTTTGAGCGACGATTCAATCCCATCTTCTGTTAGCGCAGCCAAGAAATTGATTGGAAAATGAAAGCGGTCATTCATAGTTTGTTCTGAAACGAGTTTTAGGCTTTCATCGGTTTCATTATGGAAATTAATGAAATTAAAGCAGGGAATTAAGTCGCATCTTGAGACAAACAGATCGGAATGGATATAATGAGTGTGGCGCTCGCCCTTAAAAATATCCGACTGAACCTGTTTTGGCGTGATTTGATGGCGGTCTATCAAGATCGGGATGATGCTCCAAAAGAAGCCGATTGAACCTAAAGGATTGGACAGTTTTGTGGATCTTCCATTTGTTACGACTCCAATGGACACTTTTTCTTGTCGAAATACCTCAAAGAGTGCTGTCGCTAGGGCCGCCAGCATGATTGCCTTCATGCTGACATTTAGCCTTTTTGCTGCGCGTTGGGCCGAATCAATCGAGCTTGTTGCAAACTCAAGGTGTAGTATTTGATATGTCGGCAAAGCAATTTCCACCGGCATTCTGTCGAGGAGAGCTATTTCTTGGCTATTCCAAAACGCCATCGACTCAGTGGATTGTTGGGCTTTGGAAATAATTTCGGAAAATTCTTTTTGGGGATCACTCGACACTATAGCACCTATATTATAGTCACTATATGCTTCAATAATCTCTTTTTTGAGCTCTATACCACTCCAACCGTCCATGATAGCATGATGAAACGTGATTAAGATGTAGTGGCTATTCATGGAATGGGTGTAGATATGGAACCGGACTAAGGGTTTTGAATCATCATAGGCGTCAAAACGAATTTTCTTGTCTGCGTCGATTTCCCTTTGAAAGAATGCTGCTAGCGTTAGGTCTTCCGGAATCGAAGAGATGAGTATTGGTATTTCACTGGTTTCCCGGACGATCTGTAAGGTTTTTCCTTCGCTAGATCTGAAGAAATGTTTTCTCAAGCTTGGTTGGCGATTAATGACCGTTTGAAGAGCCTGGCTAAGTCGGGAACTATTAACACCTACTTCTTTAAAATTCCAGATTACAGCACAGTGATATATCCCCTCATTATTGATATCCTCGAGATACTTTCGGATCATCCAGGTCTGCATAAACGTTGCAGGATATGGCTTGGCGCTATGCACAGCCATCGCATTTTTTTCATGGACGCTGACTGTCTGAAATTTATTCTCGTTTTCAGATTTTTCTAAAAATTGGCTTAGTTGACGGATGGTGGAATGATCCATCATATCCGCCGGATCAAAGATGTAACCATACGTTTCGGCCATGTGAGCACACTGGATTATGCGTATTGAGTCGCCCCCGCAACCATAAAAGTCATCATCTATGCCGATAGGCGCATGTTCAAGAAGATCTTGCCATATTTTACACATCGTTCTTTCGAAGTCAGATCTTGGAGCAGCATAGTTATCTTTTTGGTTTTGGTGATGTGAAACTAGCCCAGCAAGCTTGTTGACATCAAGTTTGCCATGAGGAGTCATGGGCCATGACTCCACCTCGATGATTTGAGATGGAATAAGATAGTGCGCTAATTTAGAAGCGAGATATTTATTTATGCTTTCTTCATCGAATTTTCCAAGCTCTCCATGGGTCGGTTTCAAACTTTCTTTCTCTGGATTGGATTTATAGTAGGCGACTAACGATTTGCCAAATGCGGTGTGAACAACTTTTGTAAATGCATGACTCACCAATGGGTGGCTTGATAAAGTCTCTGAGATCTCATGCGGATCGATACGGTATCCATTGATCTTTACTTGATCGTCCAAGCGCCCACGCACAAGGAGATTCCCTTCGGGGGTCCATGATCCAAAGTCGCCGCTTCTATATAGCATTTGCTCTTTTTCAAATGGATTTGGTATAAACCTCTCTCTACTCTCTACATCGTTATTTATGTACCCATGAGCCACACCCTTCCCTGAAATACAAACTTCGCCAATAATACCAGGCGGTACTAAGTTCATTGCCGAATCAATTATGTAAATCTTCTTGTTGGCCGTTGGACGACCAACAGGGACAATGTTATAAACGAAGCTCGGATCAGCCTTATAGATATTGGAAATGATGGCTGCTTCAGTCGGGCCATAGGCGTTATATATTGAAAAGTGAGATGAATATCTGTTGAATGTTTCGGCATCAGCAGGCTCTCCAGCGGACACCAAAATTCGTAGGCTCCTTATTTTAAGAAAATCGATTAAGCGAATATATGATGGGGTCATCGTGGTGATAGTGACACAATTTCGATTCATGTGTTCAACAACGTGTTTTGGATTTGCTTTATCACGCTCTTCCAGAAGAACCAGCTTGGCACCAGAAATCAAAGTAGTGAAAATTCCGAAGAATGATCCGTCAAAAGAAGGTGACATGAACTGCAAATATGCGTCTTCAGTGGTCATATTAAATCGATCTATTTGATCTAGAGCTACGTTGCATATTCCAGCATGAGATATCTTTACCCCCTTTGGGATGCCAGTTGAACCGGATGTGAAAACACAATATGCCGGGCGTTCTGGATCTGGCAATGTCTCGTAACAAAGAGTCGGCAAACCAATATTAAATTGTCGATCAATCGGCAAAATTGGAATTCTATAGGTGCCGGCTGCATGTGCCAAATCTTCCGATTGTATAAGGAGCAAGCGAGCGGCTCCTTGTGTCAACATGCCTGCAATTTTACTCGCTGGAAGGTCCGGATTTAGAGGCAAATAACATCCCCCAGCCCGCAACACACCAAATAGCGAGACTATTGAATTAATCGACGCATCCATTAGACATCCAACAACGTCCCCAGCAACTATTGAAAACGAGCTTACTAGTTGGTTGGCAAGCTGTGATGATCTAGTAGCTAATTGCGTATAAGTAATTTGCTCCTGTTTACTGATGACTGCTACTGAATTGGGATGACTCAAAACAATTCGATCCAGAAGAGTAACGGCGTCATATGGCGTAAAGAAATCGCATTCGGATTGATTAAAAAGATTGTTCTTCGCCAACGTCTTAGAGTCAAGTTTGCAGCAGACTTCTTCAATAGTTTTTGTTAGATCCATGAATTGGGAGAGGATTGTATCAATGTCGTTGAAGATATCGTGCAAGAACCATTTAGGAATTCTGCGACCTTCCAAACGGATTGCATTTTTAGTACCACTAGCACCTTGTGATATTGATACTATAAGATTGTGACTACTTTTTACGGTGACAGGTTCGTGAGCAGGTAAAATTCGAATTAATACATCAGAGATGCTCTCTTCGCTGGGTAGGATCCTTAGTTCTCGAATGAGAATGCTGATGGTCAAATTTGGATCTATTTTATTAATTAGACGTGCTTTTTCACCAAAATCGATAGAGACTGTGGTTTGGCCTATTAGTTTGTATAAAACAATGTTGAGAGCGCATGCTATGGGAAAAAAATATTGATCTTCGCCTCTGGTATAAATTTTATCGATTGCGGCTTCAGCCTCGAAAGAAAGCTCACCTTCAAACGCACTTTCCGCGGTCGTCTGGGTACCAAAATCAAATAATAAGTGATCTGATAATTGAAGTCTTTCTCCTGTCATTTCTTTGCCTTCTTTTGAACAACGATCTCTTTTGACCCGAATAATCTCTCAGCAAATCGCCCCTGTTGTTGGCAATGTTGGATGAGCTCGTTTGACTGAATGATGGGGTTTGATTGGTCGTTGTACTTGACGTCAAGAATATATTGGACCCAAGGCTCGGACCCCATAGCATAAATGAAAACTTGGTTACAGTCGAATAATTCGATAAGCGCCAATGCTTCTTTACAGTTTGATCCACGCCCTCTTCTGGACCTGTCACCCGCTCGTTCTGGTGGTATTGTAAAAATTGGGCCGTAGAACCATGACGCCGGTGCGCCGTCGCATTCCATTCCGATAAATATGGCGTCGATTTTTCCAAGTCGTTCTCTGACACGTTCATATACCTTGTGCCCAAAGTTGCACGAGTCAGCCGCTACCATAACACTTTTATCATTTATGGCGATGTGATAGCAGAGTTTGCTAGCTATATGCAAATCGTGATGCTCACCTAAAAATGGAATCGCCGTAATCCTCATTGGCAGAAAATCAATGAAATCAAAGTCTCTAATTTCATTGACATTGGCAAAGCCATTGCGCGTTAATAAAAGCGCAATCGAAGGATCTTGGATGCTGCCCGCGAGATTCCGAGGGATATAAATAGCTTTTACTTTGTGTCGTAGTTGTATGAGGGTTTCGAGCATTACATGGTCATGATGGCCATGGGTAATCAAAACTGCGTCAATTACATCGGGAAGATCCTTGAAAGTGAATTTAAAAAGCGAATCATCGCCTTCGTAAGAAATAAATGGATCAACCAGAATGCTTTTACCAGCCGCTTCTATCAATATGCAGGCATGACCAAAGTAACGAATTCGGGCTTCATGAGAGTTATAAGAACTTTTTTCTTTAGGCGGTTCGACGGTAAAAAACGATTCAAAATCGGATACTTTGAGATCTGGTATTTGTAATAGCTGAGAAATTTTATCGATTGATCCTGGAACCTCCTTCATGCGAAAAAGGTCGTCATAAGCTCTTGAGCGAAACGGGAGGTTGATGCAAACCGAGCCGTTTTTTGGCAGGGTCGGGGTCGAGAATACAAACGGCCTGCTGGTATTCCCGGAAAATTGCTGCAATTGTACCGATTGCTCATTTTCATCGTAAAGAGGGGTATCATAAAGCAGTTCTTCAAAGAAGCGAAAATCGGGCCGATGATGTCTATCATAGTAGAGCTCAACAAATCCGGCTAGAATATCGGGAATTTGTTCATATAAAGTTTCCAGAGAATGGCCTCTTCCCGCATCGAAGAGAAGTCGATCTAAATATTTGACCCCTTCCACAAATTTGGCCTGGAAATTTGATTTGTTTTCGGTCTCAATCAGCATTTTGGCTATCAAGTCCAGATTAGATCGATCGATATTCAAAAATGGTCCACCCCGGAAGGCTGGATTCTTTATAGCGGTCTCGTGGGCTTCTGGCGCATGGAGATAGGACGTCATAACTTTTATCTGACGATGTAAGACATTGAACGCTGAAGAAATTGGTGGAATGATATGCATCCATGCGTACCACCCATTTATCAATGGGTCGATTTGAATGTTTTGCTTCAGGTAGTGGATCTCATCGCTCATCTAGGCAACCCAATCGTCCGTGAGGCTGATACCATTCGATGCAAGAGCCGAAAATATGTGCGATTTAACATGGGATGATTTTCATCAGTGGGGCCGAAATCGCTATCAGGATGGAAAGCGATGACCGTTAAAGATGATTTTTCACCGGTGTCATTAGAATTCGTATGAAATGAATGGTACGTTTCCGGAGGCAGAAAGAAAATCTTACCTTTAGTTAAAGGGAATTGACCATTAGGCGTTTTGCAGATTCCTTCACCCGAAACCACCAGACCACAACGGATACTCGGGTGAACGTGCTGAGTTTGTTCAGTTGATGGGGGGAAATATAGGGCATTATAGCAAGGCGCACCCTGGACATCTGGGTGAATCAAAACCGTATCTGTGCAGCCATCAATATATTTTAAACGTCCCCATGATTCAAGCCGGCCCCCAAAGAATGTCATACCAAGATAGTCTAGTCGACTGACAACCTCACATTTTCCATTGCCTTCTATTGTCGCAGGTTCAGCAATGCTGAAATAGTGACCTTCGGGAACGAGAACCTTCCGCTCCTTGAGAACAACTTCGCACTCCCCCTCAAGCACAAATCCAAAATGCGTTGCGCCCATCGTGAGAGTGGTTACTTCGTTGGGCCTATGACAATACAGACGAACTGGGTAGTGTTTAGTCTCTGCTAGACAACCAAGGGCCTTTAGGAGGAGTCGACATTTTTCTATACGACCATGTACGAGCTCAGGTATTCCTACCTTTTTGATGGCCTTTTCTAGTTGAATATTGAGTTTACCAGGACCGACAAATTCGATGAGGCTTCGTTTGAAGTCCAAAGTGTGTTCTGAAAAATTAAGGGCGCATAAACGATCGCCAATGGACTCCTCAATTTCGCCGTCGCTGCTATCTTCATCCACGCTAGAGAGTAGAAAAAGCCTCCTAAAACTAGCGTTAAGATCTTGATCGCTATCGCGTCTTTCACTAAAGTCAATCATCAAGCCAGGATCGTAGTCTTGAACAATAAATCCTTCTGGATTTTTGATAACTCTGGATGAGATCATATTTTTCGCTCTCTACCTTATTGGGATATTTCTGAAACTGTGCAATCTAAAACACGCCGATGAAATTCTAGAGCCGAAGAGCTATCAGGTGACGAAAAAATCACATAAGCTACGTAATTTAAGGGCAAGATGTTATCAACTCGGTCGCCTACTCTGAAATCAATATGATGTGAAACGACTCTTTTTTCTAACAAGAGTTCTGGGTCGATTTCTAACTTCTTAACAGTTCCTGCTCCTACCGCAAGCATGCGTAAAGAAAAAACACTATTGTTATTTAGACTTGGCGTCTTCATGCCATCGGGCGAGCGCAAATTATCTATATATGTTTGAAATGCCTGAATTCCAGTTGCATTCTTAACGAGTTCCATAATCATGTGCCCGGCAAATCGGGAGTGGACCTCAATCACTTCCCATCCACGCGATGAATTCTTTATCTCAATATGAAAAGGGCATGTTCTCATCCCAAGACAGTTTAAAACATTTTCAATGTAAGCATAGATTTCTGCTTTCATCGGATGATTGGGATAGAAATCGTGCCCAAGCTCTACAAAATAAGGCTGTCCCGAAGTATGCTTCTCACAAACCCCGAAGAAATGAACCTGGTCATCAATGACAACGCCATCGACACTATATTCTTCACCATCTATATACTCCTCTACAACTAGCTCGCTTTCTCGGCCAAATATTTTTTTAGCATTGCGGAATATTTTGTTTTCTAAGCATCGTTTAATATACCTATCCAAGTCTTCTTCTGAATGAATCAACTCAACACATAGACTGGCCGTAAGGTTAGTTGGCTTCACGATATATGGAAACGGTAAATCTTTGGCATCCTCTTTAAGGTTGCCGAGTGATGTCTTTTTAGTGCCATATTTCGATAGACCTTGCTCGGACAGTTTTGTGCGAGTTTCCCATTTGCAGGTCACTGCTTGCTCCACGGTGGGAGTATTGCCACCTGTTAATTTCATTGCTAGGCGCAATTGAGCAGCTAGAAATACGGCTCGATCCGAGAAGGAGACGATTTTATCAATATTTTTACCCTCTATCGCGGCACGAACTTCTTCTTCCAAAAGATGGTTGACCGTTACAAATCCTATATTTTTGTAAAGTTGCGTGATGCCTATCTCGTTCAAGATTTCGGCTTCGTCAACTATCCAAATGTACGATTTAGCACCATCTAATTGATCTAAAATCATCTTCCTATTTTGAACATATTTTGGCAACCCGAGAACCAAAGTGTCGGCAAACACCTGGGTCCCAAGCACTGAAAGAATTCCTGCCAAGAACAAAAACCTAGTTAACATCCCTAGAAAACGTTTCATTCGCACCTTCCTCTATTCAAGAACAATTGAATCATTAAATATTTTTTCAATCTGCCTGTAGTCTTGATCTAAAACATTGAAATCATCTCCCACAAGGTGACAAAAACCGGCAGTTGTTGCCAAATCGATTGTTTTTTTGAGATCAGATCCAACCTTGATCCGGATGATAGCGTTTAGAAAGCTGGGCAGCTTACGCAGATTATCTTCCAAATTCAGAGCTTTTATTTTACCCTCTCGTTTTGAAACAAAAAACACCTGTATACCCTTTTTAAATACTATATAAGGCTTTTTGGTGCGTTCAAGGAAGACAGCGGGTTCAATGTAAGCGTCAACAGTCAAATCCATTTGGTTGTGATGGAGACAAGTGAACATTAACGTCGGTTCGCAACCACCACTTGCTCTAGCCGCACATTCAACTAATGCTGGCCCAGCTTCTGTGATGATTACCTCAGTATGACCAGGGCCAAACTTGATTTCTAAAGAATCTAAAACGTTTTTAGTGAATTCAGCCAGAATTTGGCTAACAGGCGATTCACTCTCCAACAAAACATTACGATCATATATTGTTGCATACCCAGGCTTGACACTTTTGTCGTAAATCCAAATGTCTGTAATATAGTGTTGACCGTTCAGGCTTACGCTATTGACCATATATTCTCGGCCTGCCAAGTAGCTTTGTACTAGGATTTCCTCATTGACCAGGCCTAGGTTGTTGGTTGTTCCTAGAACA
Organism: uncultured Pseudomonadota bacterium; assembly: GCA_937896265.1. Lineage (GTDB taxonomy): Bacteria > Bdellovibrionota_B > Oligoflexia > Oligoflexales > Bog-1112 > CALBMD01. The sequence continues at coordinate 11,184 of CALBMD010000131.1, read as the reverse complement.
TCCAGGAAAGCTTGTCGCATTTCATCTTCGGAATAGCATATATGAACGCCATTCGTTCCAGCGCTATTTAGTGGTTTAAGAACTACTGGCCAAACCCCAAGGCTCCTTGCAAAAACCAATGCTTCTTCAAGAAGCGCTGTTTTGTACATTTGTGGCGTTTGAATTCCATGCGCCTGTGCTGCCTCTGCCATGGCAAATTTATCGCGGCGCGCCAAGCTTCTTTTTGTACCATTTGTTTGTAGATTGAGTTTTTCGCTGAGTTCATCCGCCAGGAGCACACCCGGCTCTGCTCCAGCAATGACACATATTATCTTTTCGCCGAGGTTCTCAGCAGCAAGAATAAGTTGGGCTGCTGTTGCCGCGATGTCTTCATCATGGATTACAAGAGCTTCGTATTTGTCAACATTTGCAAGGGTAAATCCGTTTAGAGGCTTTTTACTACTTTGCAAATGGATGGTTTTGACCCCCTTTTTTGCGAAATATTCAACATAGTATCGTCCAGGTCCATAGGCATCAACGACTACAGCTAGGTCTGCAAATAAAGAATTACAGGGGGAAATGGAGATGCAAGCAGTGACTAAAAAACAAGTCATTTTTTTATGAAATTTGTCGCCCAGTTTTATCATAATGAAGCTTTCTAATAATAGGTTGCGTGAGCAATGGTTTATTGAATTCTGTATACCTGCGATTTTGCGTAGCTGAAATTTAAGACACCTTAGTCAAACATTCATAGCGCTCCGGACTCAAAAAGCCAAGCGATGAATGTATCCGCTCTCGATTATAAAACCCCTCGATCCATTTGAAGATATTGCGACGCGCTTCATCGCGAGTCTTGTATTTGCAAAAGAAGACCAGCTTTTGCTTGAGAGTTCCAAAGAAACTCTCGATAGGTCTGTTATCTCAGCATCTGAAAAGTACGGCTTGAGCGTGCGTTTAATTTCTCATGCTGAAAACTAACCGAAAAATCTCACTCTCGAAACCCTTAAAGTTATCGCAAAGACTTTGAATATAACTGTTGGTGATATAACCTCAGAATTTGAGAAGCAGGGAGCAAAACTGTCTCAGAGAACTATAGAGGCAATTGAGATGCAATGAGTGCATTACAAGCTTGCCATACAACGCTTGAATAAAGATAACGCCTCCCTCGGTTAAGGGGGTGGCATCTGAACACAGACGGTAATTCATTCCTTTACCGTTTCTTTACATAAAACGATCGAAGCTGGGATTGAACGATTAACCCTTTCATAACTCAACATTGGAATTTTTAAATCATCATTTTGATCCTCAACAGACTCGTCACTACTGGTTGCTTTATCATATTTCAGGTAAAGCTCATAAAGTTTCTCAATGGGGATATCTTTAGTCCCGCGCGCCAAGATGTGAACTCCCTGGTTTAAACGCACACGAGCCTCTAATTATAATAGGGGAATACCCTAAGCAAGGAGTTTCAAGTGTCTAATTCAGAGCGAAAATCACGGCAGCATGGACCAGAGTTTAGGTTCAAGCGGCAAAACTTATTTTAGAAGAAGGGCTTTCAGCTACGCAGGCGGCAAAAGACCTGAGGCAGAGTCTACCAGCGACTCTTGGAAAACGAGCTCACTAAGCAGATCAAAAGCGCGTCATAGATACTTTCGGGAACGTCGAACTATGCTCCAGTATGGCAAAAAGAGCAAAAGCAGCAGAGTATCGTCTAGTAACGTTGCTTGTTTCTTCTGAAAAAATCGGAAATACTATTTTAAACCCAAAAAATAGTATTGAACCTTTTGGAGGGAGCAATGATCAGTAAAAAATTGTTAACAGTATTCTGTACCATAATGCTCAATCTTGTCGCTTTAGGGTATGTAAACGAGGATCCAGAAAGCTGTTTACTGCACGCGTCTAAGTCTGAGACACCGGACCCAAAACTAGGATGGCTGGAGTTTTATAAACCTGTATGCAAAAGTTCAGTTTTGGATGTTGATTACTATGCAAGAATCTATCACGGGGGTTCCCAAGAAACCTTAAGTTGCCGTCGTAACAAAGACAGCATCAACTGTTCCAGTGTGGGCGGTATTTCGATGGACTGCACCCTTTCCCCATCCGAACAAATTGAATGCAAGTTTAACGGCTACCTTAGCTCTGGGATTACTAATGGCCTGAGTTCGAAGCTAACCTGCTCGACGGCTTCCAAAGATTAGCTGGTAAATCTGGAAACCAGATCTGGAAGCCTGATTTCCAGATTCAGACGTCTGGAAATCAATTTTGCCATAACATACTGATCTGATTGAATTCCAGATGCCTGAATCGTCTGGATCTGGAAACTCCAGATACCCAAATCTGGGGCCTGGCAGTATTTTTGGAAGCTCAAGATGGATGGCTTTGCCATGTCTGTTGGGCCTTGGGTCTCCAGATCCAGATTCTGGAATTGAATCTGGAGACCGGTTGTTTCTGGAAAACTGGGCCCCATGGGTTGGCTACGATTTCTGTGCCCCCTGGCGATACAGAACGGCAAGCCGATGGACCAGCAACATGCACATCACCACCAGCCCCAGCCTATAGATCACCTTCAGGTAGCTGGTGAACCAAGAGGCACGCGAACTATCCTTTAGCTCTCGTTCTGCTTCCAGACGCTCAGTTTGGGCCTTGGTTAGTTCATCCCAACGTGGATCCAGGGCAGTTTTGCGAAACCAGCCATTTTGGTAGACCTTTTGGCTGGGATCCTCGTATCTGGCCTTTGCCTCTTCATAGGACAACCTGGCTTTTTCAACCTTAGCATCGAGCCATCTCAGGGTCGGATTGTTAGCAACCTCTTCCAGAATCACCGTCCGTTCATTCTCGTGAGTCCCAGAGTAAACGAATGCAATCTCATACCCACATGCGAGAATACAGAGGACTAAAGAGAACCAAGATTTAGAAAAAGCATGATAGAGTGGGTAGCTAACCATGATGACAAGAGCACCAATAGCGGACATTACTGAATCGTTAAATCCACTTGATTTGTACAGAGGTATAGTTTGCATTAGGACCAAACCTGCGATGAAGCAGGTCGAAACTCCTAGTAGCAGATATTCCTTGATATGAGAACTCTTGTCGACTTTAACAATATCAGTAGCACTTTCCTTAATCGATGGCTCTGAGATTGCTTTCTTTGGCCTTGGAACTTTAGCAACGACCTTGGGCGCTTCTTCTTGAATTTTAGGTAGCTCTACCGGCGAAACGATGAGTTCTTCCGGCACTACTCTGGTAACCTTGGTTAACACTCTTTTGCGGTCGTAAGCTCTTTGCCTCATCTTTTTTACTGCTGCCTTTTCCTCCTCACTTAGTTGATGTGGTTTCAAGGTTTCGTTCATGCTTTCTATCAAGCGATCGACCAGAGCTATGTCTTGAGCTTGGGCAATGTCAGCAAAGAAGCTGGATTCTAGCTCGCTAAAATTAAGCGGTTTTGGACTATCTTCCTTTACTAAGCTAAACAGTGGGCTATCATTCATATTGGTAAATCCTTTTTAGTTTTTTGTAAGACGTACACAGGCTATTTGCAAAAGCTTGGGTGTAAATTAATACGCCGACTCACTGGACTGCGACTGTCACCTTCGCTAACACGAAGCCATCCCAGCTGTTCCAATACTTCTAAAGCGTCTTCTACCTGCTCTTTGGTTCCGAGGTTTGCCCAATGGTTGCGACAAATCGCTCGTAAGGTGGCTTTGTCCTCTACCTTTCCAGCTTTGATCTTGGCAGCCAAACAATGAGCCGATGAGCTGTCTGCTTGACTTTCTGAGAAGTAGATTTTCTTAGCGTGCTGTTCTAAGAAATCAGCCCATTGAATGGCCATCCTAAGCGCCGATGCTGAGACTCCATTTTGGGGGCCTGTTCCAAAGACTTCACAAAGCCAAAAAATCAACGCAAGACTTGGTACAAGGGAGCGAAATTTTGCTAAATGAGATTCAAATGCAGGATTATCGATTTCTCCTGATCTGAGTCTGACTTCTAAACGAGTGCGCCATTCATTAAAAATTTCTTGGGCACCGTTCGAAAATCGAACCCCTGGGATGTCATCATCTTCCTCGGCGCTTCCCAACTCTCTTACATTGTCGAGCCAATGGAAAAGGTCAATAACGGCTTCCTTTGCCTCTTTATTGGGGAGCCGATCAATATTGCGCCAGTTTCTGCTTTCTTCGGGGTAGACTAAAAGCTGAAAACGTTGCAGCATCCCGTCATCACCCACACCGGTTTGGCAGCGTTTGATATAGTCTGCAAGCTTGCTTGGTTGAATACCACCAAACACAGACATGCAAAGCGCCGGAACGTGAATAGTGCCAGTCCCAACACGATCGACTGTGTAAGACCCATAGCCATTCCATGCTTCAAGATAGAACTCTCGATCGCCTTCCCTTCCAGCTTTCTCTAAATTACGAATCCATCCGGCCAATTCGTCGCGAAATAGCAGGAGACCATTAGGGTTGTCTCGCAGAAGATGGGCGATCTTCTCAACTGTTGCATCATTGGTTTTATAGCGTTTTTCCTTTGCGGAACCTGCATTGATGCTCTCTTGGATCTGAACGACTTCCTGCTTAATTGAAGCAATTTTTTCGTTGTCTTTTGCTTTTAGGGCCTTTTTTAGCTGTTCTTTTTTCTCTTCTAATTCGAACAATAGTGTTTCTTCTGCAACTGATATTTCAGCCTTTTGCTCACTATGCGCTTCTACAGCTTTTTTGATCAAAGACTCTAACGGAGCGAATGCTTCAGCAATGGTTGGAGATTTGAGAGACCCAGGTCTTGCGACAATAGCACCCCACAAATTTGGCACAGTAAACCAATCGTCATGCTTCTTAGGATAGATGCCTAATTGTCTGCCAATTACTGCTGCCATGCTTGCAATTGCTGGCACCATGACGAATTCAGGGACAACCTGCATCCGGTCTGTGATGTCTAGAACCCATGGCTTGAGGATCTCTGGAATCATTGATTCCTTTAACTCAGGCAGAGCAAACGTTTTTTGTGGCAGTTCCTTTGGAGCTGATAACCATTGCACGATAGGTTGCGAAGGTTGGTAGCGTGAAACATTGGAAGCAATGCGTGCTACTTCATTGAACTCAAGAGGAGGACTTACACGAGCACTATTAATATTGAGCAATTCTTTCAAAAGATCATTGCCACGCAAACCACGCTTGAGCAGATAGCCGGCTTGGCTCGTTAAAAATGTATTCCTTTGACCCTCTCCAATGGTGCTATTAAAATGTGGTTTTGCTGCTGGCTTAAGAATCTCGTTTAAAAGCCATTGTGGAACTTTTGCTAATTTTTCTAAGCTAAACTTCTGGCACCATGCATAGTCTTTCCCTGAAATATGCGTGCTGGGTGTTGCCACAATGAAACCACCTTCGGCGCGTACATCAAGTCCGGGTCTGAAATTTACACGGTTTTTGATTTCGACATCGGGTAGATCAAAATAGTAATGTGCTCCGCCACCACCAGTGGTGCATCTTAATGTAGCTGGCATCGAACCAAACTCAGCTTCTAAATCAACTAATGACTTATCTCCCCCGTGACGAGGATCAACGTCAACAACCAGTAGGTTTGATGCTCGTCCTGTGACAATCCCAACATTGGAATTGGGCCAATCAAACCACCATCCTTTTATGACGTCTTCGTTGATGCTAGCTTTGCTAAGCCATTCTTTGATTCTTGGGTGTTTGCCTGCACTTTTGCAGTCTTGGCAGCAGGTACAGTTGCCATTATCAATACTGTGCAAAGGGATGACAGGTAGACCAACTTTTGCATATGCTAACGCGGCATCTAAATTTTTTTCTCTAAAATTTTGCATAAAGATCTCCCGAATGCGTTGAAATCTATAAAGAAATCGACGCGATCAATGTGATTTAACCCAATGAATTGATTGATTTTCGGGAAGAAAGAGGATACTAATAAAAGTGTGGATGTACACATATTCACACTCTACTCGGTCGCAATCGTTAGCGCGGCTGCGGCCGGGTTCCCAATCTTCCAAACTACCTAAAGCGTTTTTCTAAGCACGAGATACACCTCCATAATTTGCTGTTTTTTGATTTCCTATATACGAGTGTTGCTCCATGTAATAGTGGAGTCAAGGCTCGCCTCCAAATTTGTGTTTTGACCAAGATAACCTGTCACCTCGGTTTTTGTTTTTCGTGGTTCATTATCAGATATCGTTCACTCTAATGCATATAGATCATTGCGGAAAAATTTTCGAGAGTTGAGCTCAGCGCAAAAAATCAAAGTGACAGGTGACAGGTTAGGGTGGTGAGAAGAAAATTTGTGGGCAAAAGAAGCTTTGAGATTAGCAAATTGCGAAGCGTAGCATGTCATCCGAGCCTGGCACTATGAGCTGATGCTCACCTCTCTCTAAATTTTGGAATACTCATCTTTACTTGGACTTATTCCTTTATTGGCTTCTTGGCCTTATCAAAAAAGCAAGTGACAGGTCAGATTGGTACTTCTATAAATGATCGGTTCCCCGAAGCCATCCGAGCTCAATTTAGAGCAAAGATTCTTTGATGCAACCTTTTACGATTTTACCAAGCTAATCTGTCACTTGCTTTTTTGATAAGACTCCCGCTTTGAGATCGCGAAAGTTTTTTGAGATCAGCCGGTTACAGCTAGAGTGAATTTCCGCCTTTTGCTGATCGTGGCAACAAAAGTCGGGATTTACAAAAACCTCGTCTCCTTTAATACCCTAAAAAGCCAGGAAATATCCGGAAAAGGCGTAGGAATACCACCTTAACCTGTCACTTGTCACTTCCGTTTTTGGCAAACACCGAGTAACATCATTTTATAAGCTCCTAAATACAAAGGTAATTTTTCCGAACCCGGTTTGATTTGAGCCGGAATTATCAAAAAATCAAGTGACAGGTTGTTTTAGCAACGCTCTCAGGGGCTTCAAAAGTTGACCAAATAAATCATAGATAATATGATTTATTTATCTGTAGTTTAAATCATGATATTTATGATTTAATGGAGAATGCCGATATGGGCTTTGATGAGTCGATGGGGCTGGAATGGGATGATGAAAAGAGCTCCCTATGTAAAAGACGTCGTGGGTATCTGCTGCAAGATCTGGCAAAAATGGTCTTTGCCAGTCCGGTTGGTGAATATACCCATCGAGACTATCCCGAGCAAATTCGGCTGGTGGGTATGGCTGATAGCAAGTTTTACACACTGGTCTTCGAAGAAATCGAGGATGATCTTGGCTATTACAAACACCTAATCACATATTGGGAGTCAGAAGAATGGGAAGTAAAAGCGGTAAAAGTAAAAAAGTAACTTGGACGGAGGAATCCGTTGAAGATGAAATCCAGAGGCTAAAGCCAAAGGATGAAGGTGACATTGTTGTAAGCAATCGTACGAGACCGTTGAAAGGTCGTCCTAAGCATCAGGATGATCTTATTAAGACGAACCTGGATTTGCCGGTTGAGATCGTTGTGCAGCTCGACAAGATTGCAAAGGAATTTGGTATGACTCGTCAAGGAGTTATAAAGCATTACTTGATGAATGGGATGGAGCGATACTACGAAATAGCCGGCCTGAAGCGAGGGAACCAGCCATCTGAAGAAGCCAAATAGGCAGTTCTATGATTTAAGATTCAAACTTATCTGTTTGGCTACGATAAAAAACTAAAGCATTTATGCTAAACCCCTTCTATGATCTAGCCCCAAATTTGTCTAGTTTATGCTCTCCCTCAGGTATGATAGCCTGCACAATAAGAAAACATTTAATTTCCATCTTTGGTTCAGAAGTGGGAGCGCTTAATGATTAGCAACATCCTAAAAATATCTTTTTTTGCCTTTATTTCCTATCCTGGTGCAGTCTGTGCTAAATCTAGCATCGATCCAATTACAAAAAATAAAATTGAATATGGGATAAAAAGAACTGGTGATATTAAAAAAGTAGCGAGTCAAATCGCTGGATCAACCTTTATTTCAAATGTTTCCATTAAAAGTAAATCACCAGCACATTTTCAAGTTGAAGTTGTAACCTTTGATTTTGATTCTCCAGAAGACAACCTAGACAAGGTGAGACGCGCTTCTGTTTTTGCAATTGTAAGCTCATTTGCTTCGAGCACCTATGACAAGGTAATATTGACATTTGTAACTAAGAGACAAAAGGACTTTGTAAATAAAAAGCAAGCAGTCGCCAAAACGGAGACATATGCTTTTGATAGAAAAGCTATCAATGATGCTGTATCTTCGCTTTTATCTAAATTTGAAATAATTGATGTCAACGATCTTCTTGTTAATCAGACATTTGAAGGGGGCGAAAAGGTCGTTATGATCGCGCCGGAATATGATAAGCTAATATACAACTCTGAGACCCCAGGACTAACTAAAAGCTACGATAGCTTCATCCAGACTGCAAATTCACCTAAGATTAGTAGCGTAGCCCCACTCTCATCAAAATCTAGGACCTAGCGCACGGGCTGTTTTAGGCTAATTTCAAATCAGAAGTTGCCTTCATTTCTGATGCACGATAATCCTGCCAATTTAATTTTGAAAGGCGAATATCGCGAAGAGCATCCAAAAGAATACTCTTTTGCTTTCATAGCCTTGCCATTTCTGGAAACGGACCCACCTACCAAACCAAAGATTTTTCTGGATTTCCGCCACGGCCAGGAGCATAAAGACACTAGTTCAATACCGCCGCTTTTGAGAGCGGCCTGGTTGTGAGCTACAGCTGACGCGGAAAATATCTGTTGCGGACGCTTGCGGGGACGATCTCAAAAGAAGGCTTTTCGGTAACGAACGACCTAGGGCCGGATTTTGGGAGAATTCAATGGAAGCTCGCGTAATTGCAATTGATGATGATGAGTTGTTTCTAACTGCTATTCAGACGCTGTTTAGCGAAAAGAACATACCCCTAAAAGCCTTTAGTGATCCTACCAAGGCTGTTAACTTTGCCCGTCATTCCCCGACAACTGAACCCGTCAGGATGGCAATTGTCGACCTCCACATGCCCAAGAGCGGGTTGGGGGTAATTGCTGAGCTAAAAGCATTTGATCCTAATATTCACATAGTCGTTCTTTCGGGGGATGAAACTCAGGAAGCAGCGACATCCTGCATCAATGCGGGCGCAGATCACTTCTATCGCAAAGATAAAAGCAAAGAGACGGTTTTACTCCTTGCAGAGGTTGCGTCTATTAAAGCAAAGCATGCAAGTCTAACTGGTGTCCAAAAAGTAGATAACGCTGACAAGATCAAAAATATTTTAGGTCTTAAAGGCTGCTCTCATGAGCTGGCTCACGTTGCAGACCTGGTGACTAAGTTTGCCAATGCAAGCGAGAGCGTTTTGATTTTGGGTCAGTCTGGGGTGGGAAAAGACGAAGTTGCTGAATCCTTGCATCGAAACTCTAAGCGTAAAAATGGTCCATTTATAGCAGTTAACTGCGCTGCCTTTCCGCGAGAAATAATTGAACGAGAATTATTTGGCCACGTCAAAGGTTCGTTCACCGGTGCTATCAGCGACCAAGCTGGTAAGTTTGTAGCTGCGCACGGTGGGACTCTATTTTTGGATGAAATAGGAGAACTGCCGCTAGATGTTCAAGCCAAGCTTTTAAGGGTTTTACAAAAGCGCGAAGTGACGCCCATTGGTAGCAATCATGCTCGTAAAATCGACGTACGGATAGTTTCTGCTACTAATCGAAGCCTGGCTAATGAAGTCAAAAATGGACGATTTAGAGAAGATCTATACTTCCGCATTAATGATGTTTCAATCGATGTGCCATCGCTTTGCGAGCGACGAGCAGATATTGCACCTATAGTTGAATCTGCCATTCAGAAGAAAAATAGCGCTTCCGGGCAAAATAAAAGGATAAGTGATGTTGCCCTTGGCAAATTGCAAACGTTTACCTGGCCAGGGAACGTGAGAGAACTAATTTCCTCTGTCTCTCGGGCATACCTCCTTGCGGAAGATGTCCTTGAACTCTCTCATTTTGATCGAAGCGGTAACAGCATCAATGCAGTATTGGGCGAAATAAATAAAATTGATCGTCCAGAAGATTTCCCAAGCCACGAAGAATTTAAAAAGCAGATGGATAGCTTTGAACGTATTTATCTACAAAAAGCGATGATTCTTGCAGAAGGTAAAAGAGCACAGGCAGCTAGGTTAACTGGTCTGCCTTATATGGCCTATATCCGCAGGAGGGAAGCTTTGGGGCTATCAAGCCACTATAGCGAGATTGAGTAAGATGAGTTGGATTAAGAAATTTAAGAAATTAGCGAGTTTAGCAATAGTTCTAGCAAATGCTATTTGCGTAGGTCATTCTGCTGACACTTTGATCATTAAGGTTCCTTCTACCGATAAGGATCTCTTTCATTTTGAATCGCCGGTGCAGACGATCTATACAACAACAGCTCCGGTTTTAGGACAGCTGCTTTATCCAAGCCATGGCTACTCATTGCAGCCAGGATTGCTAAAGTGCTTCTGCTGGGATGGGAAGACTAATTCCTACCTTTTAACTTTGCGCGATGACCTAGTCTTCCATAATGGCCGCAAGGTTGAAGCGCGAGATCTTGAGTTTTCGCTTCTTAGAGGCTTTTACACAACCAAACCGTCATTTGTTGAATCGTTCTTCAACAACGTTCTAGGTATTGACGCTATCAAGGGTACAAAGAAATATAGAGGAGGACTAGTTAGCGGTGTTCAAGTTGTGGACAAGTCTAGCCTAAAAATTGTTCTTACAGGCCCAAATCCTACGCTACTCCATGCATTGACGCGGCTCAATTTCACTTTGGTTCCAATTGAAGCTCTGCAAAATGATTATGAGACTTGGAAAACGGTTCCGATTGGTGCTGGCCCCTACAAAGTGGTGCGTTACGATGCCCAAAAGCAAGAATTGCAAATTGCTAAAATTGACCAAACCTATATTGGCCCGAAAGAAATTCGCTTTACCGGGTCAGAAAATAGAGAAGCCGATATCGATATTTCAGGGCAGCCTCAACCTGGGTATGTCTCACATTTGTCAAAACGGGCTGTGCGATTAACTGGCATCTATTTTAACTATAATAGTCCTCTGGGGCGGGATCTAGCGTTTCGCCAAAGTGTCAATGATGCCTTAGATCGTGACGAACTTTGTAGAAACATTGAAGCCTACCACCCAGCTCATGAGTTTCTCGCGCGCCATTTCTATGGAAGGGCATTGATTACGCATCAACAAGACTTCGTAAAAGCTAGTCAAACGAT
>CALBMD010000130.1 GCA_937896265.1 uncultured Pseudomonadota bacterium | reverse complement strand
GATTAAAGAAAATGTTGATTTCTACTTTGATGTTTTTGATTTGGGGAGATGGTTTGATTACAGCAAGGTTGTCTATGATGACGGGAGTTTCCCAGGCAAACCTCAGCCAGATATTTTCTTAAAAGCGTTCGGGGTCGCAAGTGGCATTGGTGGTACCATGTTAAATGGTTTCTTCCCAATTATTGTAGTAGCCATTGGCGTCTACCGTCATAAGCTAAAAACCAGATCACCTCTACTGTCAAACCCCTTCGTTCTTGGACTTATGGTGTTATTAGCTCTTTTAGTCATTGCTGCCGAGCTCAATATTTTTTCGACAGCTCCAAAGTTTTAACTGAAAAAAATCTTAAATAACTGCAGAATTTGGTTAATTTTTGCTCCCCTATCGCTTTTGCTACAATCCTTATCTAGCCAAACGGCATTTAGCTTTTTCCTCTTGTACCGATAATTTATTAGATTCAGTGAATTTTACTTAAAGACGAGGTCTTTTTGGACGCCAAACCTAACTTCCAGGTGAACGATCCACTTTGGAGACAAAAGGTAAAAGCTGGCCTTACAGAAATGATCAGGTACCACTCCAAAGCTTGTTTGGAGAGCCATATCCTTATGCCAACGCATGAAAAAGAACTCACAGCTAATACCCACGATATTCCTGTCTACGGCTTTTGGCTCACTTTAGTACTGCTTTCTACTGAAAGTATGCATATCATTTTAAAAACGCACTTCAATTTTTCAACATTAAAGCCCATTTTGAACAAGATTTTTGCTAATCAAAGCATTGAAATAACAATGGAAATTGGCGAAAGCTTTATGAACGAATTCTCCAATTTATACGGCACAAAGATTCGAAATGAGCTTAATAATATTGGTGTCCCAACAGGCATGAGTCTACCGCTTTTGACTAGAGGCTTTGACAATTTCTTTTTCGAAGAGAATTTTCGGATATTAAGAAACCAATCTGAAAATGCTGTCAATTCAGATCATCATCATCTATCAGGAGCTTGGTCATTTTCAACAGGTCCTACTCACTTCTTTTACACGGTCGAAATTGACATTATGTCAGCAAAAACCTTTGAAAATCTAAGCCAATTTATTGAATGGAGTCCCAAGGATCTTGAAAATATGGGGACAAGCCAACTGGAGTTTCTATGAGCCATGGCCTTGAAAAAGACAACCAGATTGAACAAATACGGCGATTTCAAGCTAGCCATAAAATTATCACTATCTTGTCACAATCTAAGGCAAATATTGAATACTTGATCGATTCTCTGCCTGATATTTTTGCCATTATCAATACCGATGGTTATATAGCTAAAGGCAATAACATTTTAGCTACATTCATGAATAGTCAAATTGAAGATCTGCTCGGCCAAAGTATTGCTAGTCTTTTCACAGAGATTACTTGGAAAAAATTCCAAACCTACCTGCAAGAAATTGGCGACAATAAGACCTCTATCGAATTTGAATTACCTTGCGACAAAATAGCGATCCAGAAAGTCCTGATTTGGCGTATTAGTCGCTTTCGCCACAGCAATATCATTAAACCTCTCTATACTCTTATTGGCACCGATATTACCGCCTTGCGTCAAAGAGAAAATCAATTAGAAGCTTTTAACCAAAACCTTCAAATGCTTGTTGATGAAAAGACTAGAGATATTACCGTATTATTAAATTCAGTAGAGCAGGGGATAGTGTCCATTAGTCCCACTCAAGTTCTTAATGAAACTCACTCAAATCAAGCTGAGACCATTTTCGGCAGAAATAATTTTTCTAACACTCATTTTATGGATTTATTTAATCTCTCTCTAGCAGAAGCCAAAGAGTTTACCAATTGGTTTGAGATGATAAAGGCGCCAATACGCTTTGCCCGCTGGAAGAAATATGAGCCGCTTTGCCCTATAAAAGAAAGACAGATCCAGGTCAACGGTGAAAAGAAGGTTATTACTATTGATTACAAACCTATTATCAAAGGTTCACAAATAGATCGCCTAATGGTGTTATGTACTGACATTACAGAACAAAGAAAAGCTGAACATAGCTTAAAAGAGAGCGAAAAAGAAAACACTCTTCAAATGCAACGAGTACTTAGTCTCGTCAATAATATGCCTATTTCAATTTCCTTATTCTTTGAAGAAATAAGCACTTATTTAGATAAATTTAAGAGAGTAGTTAACACCCACGATCTTGATCAAAATAAAGAAGAATTTTTCCGAAATGCCCATACAATTAAGGGAAACTCAGGATCTTTTGGTTTTAACGAGCTGACAAAACGCGCCTCTGCCTTAGAAGATATTCTGTCCCAAAGCTTAACAAGACCAATGATTCAAACGATTGTTGAGCAATTTAAAGAAGGCGTTTCTCGCATTCAAGAAGAATTTCAGAGTATAAAAACGCTAAAAAAGTCTCTTTCTGTTGAAACCTCAAATAAAATAACTATCCAAGAAAGCGAGTACCAAAAGCTTCTTGAAGACTGCGCTAATAATTCACTTGCCAATGATGAAATTTACCGACGCATCATCTTACTCAACTCGCATCCATTCACAGAATACTGTCATAAATATAATAACGTGATCAAAATCTATCGAGAAAAATACAAAAAGCCTATCTTGGATCTTAAGATTAAGAATCCAGATATTTTGGTACACCGAAATATCATGGCTATCTTTGATGTGCCTTTAATTCATATCATTCGCAATGCTATTGACCACGGTATCGAATCTGAAGAAGAGCGTATCAATTCTGGTAAAGGTCCTGGTCTTATTACGATTGAATGCATAGAAAAAGGCAATATCATCACCATCATTGTGTCGGACGATGGTAGAGGTATTAACATTCCAGCAGTTGTTGAAAAAGCAAAAGCTCTTGGTTTTGCAAACCAAAAAGAGCTAGAAAAAATGGACGAAAATCAAAAAATCGATCTTATTTTTGAAACGGGGATGACAACTAAGGCAAAAATCACATCTATGAGCGGGCGAGGAACTGGCCTTGGTGCAGCACGAGCTTATATCACTCAGCATAAAGGTTCTATGCTCTTAAAATCGGTTGTTGGCCGAGGGTGCACTTTTACTCTTACTATCGATAAAAATACGGTTCTTTTTAAGTAGGTACGAAAAGAAATGACCGGAAAAAATATCCTGCTAAAATCCAATCAAAGCCTTTTTAAAGAGGGTGATGCTTCTGATGGGATGTACATCCTACGCAGTGGAACTTTAGAAGTCTACTTAGAAAACAATGAAAAAACAGTGCTTTTAGCCACTGTTGAACCAGGTGGCATGATTGGCGAGATGGCTCTTTTTGATCAAAAGCCTCGCTCTGCTAGTGTTCGTGCCAAAAGCTCTGCTGAAGTTACAGTGATCACTAATGCCGATTTTAAGGGATTAATGAAGCAAATCCCTAAATGGTTTACTGCTCTTATGGGAACTTTATCATCAAGGCTAAGAGCCACAAACCAGCAGCTGCAGGAAATGACAGCTAAACTCGATGAATTAAAAAATCCCGGCGGCGCTGGTACAAAAAAAACTAAGATGCTAGAGCTTCTAAAAATCCTCTATGTCACCGATCTTATCTTTCAAAAGGACGGTAAAAGAGAAAACAACTCTAAAGATGCTAAGATCTTTATGGTCAAAAAGAACACTGTTTTGGAAATTTTGTCAGATATCTTTTTTGTTTCTAGACAAAACCTTGAGGCTGTATTTGAAAAGCTAAAAGACACAAAGTTTCTTTCAGAGAAAACTGAAAACAAAACAGATGTCTATCTTTGCTTAGATAATAAATACAAACTAGGCCGCTTTAACACCTATCTCAAAGGATACCTCAAAGCCTCTGTATTACCTTGGCTACCAGAAGAAGCCATTGAGCTTTTACAGGTCATTGAGGAGTGTGCAAATAAATCAGCTTATGAAACATTCCAAGTATCACTTGATGAACTCAAAGAGGAAGCATCCAAACTTGGTTTTAAAAGTACTGATAAATGGGATCATGTTTTAAATGATTTAGGCGCTGTTCATGAGGATTTAAGACCTATTAAATCCTCAGCTGGAAAATTAGGGTATCGAGTGAGGCGCAAGATCCTAAAAGATATTGTGTTATTTCACTCTAATATAACAGCCTTGGGCTCCATATCTTGGATTAGTCACTAGTTTAGCCGGCCCTGAAAAAAGCAAAAATCGCACCATTTCTGCCAAGTTTTTAAGGAGCTAGTTTGTAATAGCAGCCTGGCATAAGACGG
>CALBMD010000129.1 GCA_937896265.1 uncultured Pseudomonadota bacterium | reverse complement strand
CTCCCCAGAACACCGTCTTATGCCAGGCTGCTATTACAAACTAGCTCTTAAAAAACTTACTAGAAACTATCTAGCTATGGTTACGATGGGGAACCATAATTGCATGGCGACTGCTTAAGGCTGCTTAGCAAAGACCGCACGCCATGTATTAGCGTAGCGGCTTACCTGCGCGCTCTGAAAGTTGCCATAAAAATCCCGAACATCCTTACTAGCGCCAAGACCTTGGCAACGATCCACTGATTGTTCTGAGAATACAGCTTCAAAATTACTAGTACTTGAACTTTTGCCTTTAATGCTCACCCTGTTAACAATATCGCAAGTAATCAAACCTTTAGTGGGGTGCACTACTGTTTTTTGAATGATTTGTTCAGAAAGCATATCAAATAGGCCCTCTGGATGATCCGTAAAGCTTAGAACTTGGTCGCGACCTTCAATATCGCCGATAAAATTTTTCTTACTATCATAACAAGAGCCATTTGAATTCTGCGATCCTTTGCATAGTAAAACATTCGATTCTGACTTAGAGGTTGTATTATAGACAAGATCAAAGAAAAGCTTTGGCATACAGCTAGCATCATGAGTCTTGGTAATGAATGTTTTCACAGTGGTAACCAATTCATCACTAACCAGCTGACAAATAAGCTCCGGCTTAAGTGAATGAACACGGCGATACTTAGAAGGCAGCGTCTCATCGGCAATGAGAGAATTACAAAAATCAACGCTGTCTAGATCTGTTTCTTTAAGATTCAAAAGCAGCATTAAGAGCCTAGCTTGCACATCGGCAGGATCTGGAATCTCATATTTTAAAACGCCACCAAACTTAGAGCTAGAAGCAGTGCGGATCGCATCAACGGTTGTTTTTAACTCTGTTGCCCGCGAAACAATAGCATCCACTGCTGAATCAATACTGGATGCAATTTCTGTTGGCAGTAAGGCATAAGCATCAGTCATTGATGCTGTGAAGCTAGCTGCTGAAGTTAAATCTAAAGTTACAATCTTAGCTTCATCACCATTGATCGTAATATGAAGATTAGGCTTAATCTCACTATAAGTTGTACTCCCGACAGTTTCTGTGCAAGCATCATAAAACTTCTTCGAGCGCCAAGGCGATATTTTTGTCACGCCACTACTTGTTGTTTTACTAAAATAGATCGTCTTACCATTTGGACAATCGTCTATACCATAATAAGCATCAACACCATCACCAGAGGTAACGCAAGTTGCCTTCCAAGAACCTGGCAAGTTGGTAGCATAAGGCGTCGTAGTGCCAGTTTCACTACCGCTACTTAGGCCGTCAGAAGCTGTCTTATCGACTGTTGAAGTGCTTATACCTGTATCAGGATTCACAATCGCATCGAAGTTAATCTTGCCTTTACCAGCAACAAGGCTCAATAAATCACCCATAGGCAAATCGCCAATGACGTAGCCGTTTTCGCGAACTGAGCAACTAAATCTTGTCGAGACAAGCTCTGCACAAGAGCCGCTGAATGCTCCATCGCTTGCCACATCTATAGTGCATGTCTTTGGCGGACTAGAGTAATCTTGGCAAAAAATGTCGATATTTTTGAGATCAGCTAGCAAGGCAAGTTCTGAATTTGAAATGGCAAGCGTGCCTGTCATAGTCACCGCATTATCATCTGAGCTTGAGCTAGTATTAGCCTTATCTTCTTCTTTCTTGGCTCCACAGCTAACTATGAAGACCAAACAAGCTGTCTTCAACATGAGTCTTAGGTACATAACCGCCCTCCAGCTTGACTCCTGCAAGCTTGGCCTCATTCGGCATTTTGCCAAAAAGTATTAGCAGCCCCTTAAGCAAAAGATCTTTCTTGCTGGCAAATCAGAGGCCTATGGTGTCATAATGCCTGCGG
>CALBMD010000128.1 GCA_937896265.1 uncultured Pseudomonadota bacterium | reverse complement strand
TCAATTTCCTCACTGATGGGGTTACCTATAAGAATCAGGTGCCGATGCTGAAGCCTTTTATTAGTCTGCAATGTCTCAATAATTGCTTTGGCACCCTCGTCACCAATCTGATTAGACATAAGATTTAACTTCTCAAGCTTATTATTAGTATGTCTCAGTGCTCTAGCAATCGCTTTGGCACCTTCATTGCTAATCACACCCTGAAGGGTTAACTCCTTAACTTTGTTATTAGGATGAATTAACGCGTTAACAATTATTTCAGCCTCCTCATTACCAATGCTCTTAGAAACAAGGGTTAACCTCTCAACATTGTTATCAGCATGCTTTAACATGCTAGCGACAGCTTCCACACCTGTTTTTGTAATACCGTTGGAATCAAGGGTTAATTTTTTAATCTTGTTACCAGGATACTTAACTGCAAAAGTAACCGCCTCTACTCCACTGTCCAAAATTTTATTAGAGATAAGTATGAACTCCTCAATTGCCTTTTTACGATGGATTAATGCCAAAGTGAGGTGTCTGACAGCTTCATTTCCGACTTCATTGCACTCAAAAGTTAACTTTTTAATCTTGCTCTTAGTGCGTATCAATATATCAGCGATCTTTCTGATATTTTCATCATTAACAGTAAAATCAAAGTGCTTGTCATTTCCTAACGCTGCAAAATTAGTTTCACTAACCAAGCTCCTCATGACGAATAACTCTTGAAAAGTGTCCTTACTTTTTAGCGCATTAAAAAAATCACTCTCCGAAGCAAAGGCAAGATCTTTGCTCATTCCACAAGCTAACACTAGAGTTGTAACAAATGCGAAAAAAACACGACCCATATTCTGATTCTGGCAGAAACAAGACATATCGACTCCTAAGGATGGGACAAAAGTGCAACAGCAATCTACTGACAAATAATGTCTTTGTCAAAAGACAATCACCTTCTTCGCACGGCAGGGCTACCGCATCTAAATTTGATCCCAACAAGGAAGATAGATTTGGGAGAAAATTAATTTGTCATGAAAATTAAGATGCGGAAGCACCATGCTTCCAAGAGTTGCCTAGCAGTAACAAATTAAAAGCGAAGACGTTTGAAGATAGTCTCTGGGATCCATCGAATAATAAGCATAATCCATCGCCAAAACCAGGGAGCATAAACAGTCGCTCGCCTTGCAGCTATTCCATTAAAGATCTCGATACCGGCTTGCGTCGGATCCGCAAAAAGCAAAGAGCCCGTTTTAAGACCAATAGTCATAGGTGTTCGCACATATCCAGGACGCACATCACAAACGTCAACTCCATAGCGATACATACGGCCTCGCAGGCCTTGCAGATACACAGACATTCCAGATTTGGCAGAGGCATAGTAGTAGTTTAAAGCCCGCCCCCGCTCACCAGCTACTGAGCTAATCACAGCTATAAGTCCATCTTTTTGCTCTGCAAAAAGCAAAGCCCATCTTCCTAAAATCAAAGCAGGCATAGTGTAATTGGCAGCGATGATAGCATTTGCTTCGTGATCATCGACTTCTGCTTTAACTTGTTCACCAAGATAACCAGCACCAAAGAGTAGAAGATCTACATTGCCCATTCGGCTTGTCTGCTCTCTGATCTTTGCTAAATCCCAATGGAGCAGATCTTCCATGGCGGCTATTGCCAGCTCTGCGCCTGATGCTCCATAGGCTATTAAGTCATCAGCAACTTGCTGCATCTTTTCTTGGTTTCTGCCAATAAGGAGAAAAGATGCGCCAGATCTGGCAAATTCACGAGCCACATGATGAACAATCACCGAACTGGCACCAATTAAGACGCAGTTTTTAATGCGTTTTTCCATTCTTTCGTTTCACTCCCCTCATATACGCGTCGCCAAAACGATGACGAAAAGCCTGGATCTACTTGAGTAACAAACGCTGGTAAGTTGGCATAACCAGCCTTAAAGGCATCTGATGAGAGCATCGAATCTTTCGCTGGATAGATACGCCCCCCATGCGCCATGACAATATCTTCTAGCAGGCGAAAGAGCTTCATTGTACGCTGGCCATAATCGGGAAAATCAATAGAGAGAGTAAATCCCGGCGCTGGAAAAGATAGTAGTCCTGGTGAAGCTAGTTTGCCAAAAGTCTTGAGCACAGCAAGAAAAGAGGCTGTTTGCGAGCGAGAGATTAGTGCCAGCATTGAGGCTAGAGCTTGAGACTTACTTTGCGAAATAACAGCTTGAAATTGACGCATCCCTCTTTTGCCATAGATACGATTCCAATTTCCAATACCATCTAAAGGGTAGAAAAAACTATCGGTAGGCTGCAAGAAACGAGTCACTTTTTCTCGCATACGGTGGTAGTAAATCTGATTGAACCAACTCATAGTCCAAGAGTTAAGAGCAAAGTTTGGCAGATCAATGGGGACGTTTGGCAAGTGAGGGCCCTTAATCCGCCTTAAGCCACGAGCAGCCGGATGATGTTCACCAGCAATAAGGTGCCCTCGCCCAAGAGATCGACCCTTAGCTAAACAATCAATCCAAGCTACTGTATAGGTATAACTGCGGTCAAATTCGCTAGCAATACGTAAGTATTCATCAAGACTATCAAACTTTCGCACACAGACTTCCATAATGTCTGATTCAATAGGAATAAGACCAAACTCTACCCAAGTAATAAAACCAGTAAGACCAAGACCCCCAATAGTAGCTGCAAAGAGCTCTGAATTTTCGGTAGGACTACAAATCAAACGCTTGCCATCTGAGCGCATAAGTTCAAAGCATTTAATGTGCCGTCCAAAAGTACCAGCGACATGATGGTTTTTACCATGCACATCGTTGGCAACAGCACCTCCAACAGAAATAAACTTTGTTCCAGGGCTAACTGGCAAGAACCAACCTCTTGGTACAATAAGATCAAGAAGTTGACTTAGACTAGCGCCAGCTTCACAGCAAATAATTCCTGCTTGGGCATCAAAAAACTTTACCTTTGATAAAGGCGGTGTGACAATAAGAGCCCCTTGATCATTGAGACAAGAATCGCCGTAGCTGCGACCAAAACCGTGAGCCAACATAGATTTACCATGTGCACGAACTTGGCGAAAAATTTCGAAGAGCTCTTGATCCCAGTAGACAGGGTAAACAGCATGGGTGGGATGAAAAACTCTCCCCCAGGAGTTATAAGCATATTGGGTATCCATAGAGATATTTTAACATGCAAGAGATGCAGACGGAAAATTTCAACAAATTTTCAAGATACTTTCTCTGTTTTCGATATAACTGATGCAAGATCTTCACTAGAAGATTCTTAAATGACAGAAGTATGATAGCGCGACTTTAAGAGGGAAAAATGGGTTTCTGGCGAGTCAATACATCAAATTTAAGCAAAAGAGCTGAATTTTCCCGATTTTTTGGTGAAAAGCTTGAATTCACTAACTTTGAGCTGCGTGAAATCGCTCATCCAGACCCCTGGCTAGTGATGCAGCATAAGGTTTCACAAATCGAACAAGACTTTGTCATAGTTGATGACACCTCTCTAGAAGTAGAAGGAGGTCAATTCGGCACCAATATCAAATGGCTTCTTGCGGAGCTTGACAAGCATTTAGGAGCTAAAGCGGTTTTTCGAGTCCTTATCGGCTACCGAGAAAAAGATAAAGTACATCTTTTTGCAGGAGAAGTGCAGGGAAGCATTGTTCATTCTCGCGGCAACTCAAATTTTGGATTTAACTCTATGTTTCTTCCTGCTGGTACTAACCAAACTCTAGGTGAAGATCTGCCAGATCGCTACAACGCCAGGGCTATTGCAGTAGCCAAGCTGCTGAAGGGTGAAGGATTAACACTGCCGCTCTTAACCGACTGGCAAGGCGATTATCAACCCTAAATGGCAAGGTGGCAATAAAATCGCGGTGAACGCCAGCGACTAGCACGAGCTAAGTTGTGGGGAAATCCTTCGGCTCAAGGACACGTCTTTGGCACGAGAGCGCAAAGACTAATTAATTCTGATGAACTGGCCGCGTCAAAACAGCGCCAGCCAAAGCACTGCGTAACGCTACTATCATCGACTCTCCAATCAGTTTCTGGGCGCCAACAAAGGTGCTGACAATCTTTTCTTGCTCCCCTGTTGCTATTGCTGCTGCGAAATCCCTCCACAAGCTTAGTCCAGGTACAAAGTTATTATGGACGTAAGTCAAAGGTATACAGATCTTTGTAGCCCGATTTTGAGAGAGACCCATAGCTACTAACTTATCTTGCACCGCTGCAATATTATCCAGCACCTGCAGTACCGTCCGTACAGGAGGATAAGTTACTAAATCCTTACCGCGCTTTAAGTCCAGCCAGACGTCTTCATCTGGTAATCCACCTTCAATATCCCTTTGTGTAAAATCAGGATAGCAGTGCTCCTTTGCAATAGCCAAAATCAATGAATCGGTCAGCACTCGTAAGCAAGCCATGCCAATGCCCTTATACATCTCCTCTAGCAATAAAGCGCCTTCTTGCCGTGCGTCACGAGCATCAACTCCCTTTTGAAAGATCAGACCGAAAGCAAATTGACCCGCCATGGCGGAAATGAGCGAAACTGCTAGAAATGAGATATGCCAAGATAAATCTCTATAAAAATTAGCTACTTCAACGAGCGCACAGCTGGCCGTAGCGCACAAAATAAAAGCCAAATAAGGCTTCCACACCCAAGGTAGTGGTTGCAAAAGTCCTTTCATCTCTGCTGTGGCTACTTCCAAATGCCCATCATCTAAACCTTTAGCAAGAGCTAATATCCGAATAAAATCAACATCAGTACTGCAGTCGGGATAAGAGGTAACCATCGAGGTTGTATCAGGAGGCAGGGTAGGTTTTTCGCCAGTTTTAGCTAAAGAGCCAGAGCTTACGGCTAAACAAAAAAAAGCTGAGCTAAGCCAATAGCTATAGCCCCAGACGGCGAGCATACTCCTCAATACTCTCTCCCACCTGATAATCAGAGAGAAGGTGAGGAACTTCTGGGCCACAAAGTGCCATAGGGGGGAAAACATTGTCCTCAAACTTTTTATGTAAAACCTCCTGATCCATAAATTCCTTAGCATGATCTAAAAAGCAGCTGCCTAGAAGATGTCGGAATTCATGCTGAAAAATAACTGCCGCTAGACCCTCTAACCGTCCAGTCTGACGTTTACCCAATGAGTCTTGAGCATCATATTCAATCCAAGACCAAGTGGCAACTTTACCCTTTGAGTGAGTTATCGCGGACAAGCAGCCGTGCCAAAAACTGACGTTTTCACTG